>DAIPYB010000001.1:0-27102 GCA_036782955.1 Pseudoxanthobacter sp.
GGCGGTGGTGTCGGGCCTTGCCCTTGCCGGCGCCTCGGCGGTCTCGCACGACCTCTATGCCCGCGTGATGCGCGGCGGCAAGGCGAGCGAGAAGGAAGAGATGCGCGTGTCGCGCATCGCCACCCTCGTTCTCGGCGTGCTGGCCATCGTTCTGGGGCTGGCGTTCGAGAACCAGAACATCGCCTTCATGGTCGGCCTTGCCTTCGGTCTGGCGGCCTCCGTCAACTTCCCCGTGCTGTTCCTGTCGATCTTCTGGAAGGGCATGACCAGCCGCGGCGCCTTCATCGGCGGCTTCCTCGGCCTCATCACCGCAGTCGGCTGCGTGGTGCTCGGCCCGGCGGTGTGGGTGGCGGTTCTGGGCTTCGAGAAGCCGATCTTCCCCTACGAGCAGTACACCCTGTTCTCCATGGCGATCGCCTTCATCGGCATCTGGTTCTTCTCGGTCATCGACAAGAGCGCCCGTGCCGCGGAAGACAAGGCCGGCTACCGCGACCAGTTCATCCGCTCCGAGACCGGTCTCGGCGCTGCTGCCGCCTCCAGCCACTAAAGCGGCCGGCCCCGCTGCCCCAACCGGGCGGACGGGGCCGGACCTCACGAAAAATTCAGCCGCCGCCAGCAGGCCCGCTGGCGGCGGCTTTTTCGTTTTCCCGCCTCAGCCATGCCCGTGCCGGCCCCGTCTTTGCCCTGCATCATCGTGCAATCGGCGGATTGCATGCTTAGTCTTGCGGTATCCGGCGTGGCCGGAGCGCACCATGGAGGCCCCGATGGCAGACCTGTTCCCCGCCCGCGACGCAGCCCGCCCGGCACGGCCCCGGAAAGGTGCGCACCGCGCCCTCGCGCTGGCGGTCGCCGCCGCCATGCTGCTGCCCGCCGCCGATGCCCTCGCCTGTTCGCGCGCGCTCTATCACGGCGATGACGGCAACGTCATCACCGGCCGCACCATGGACTGGAAGGAGGACATGCACACCAACCTGTGGGCGTTTCCCCGCGGCATGAAGCGCGATGGCGCCGGCGGCGAAAGCACCCCGCACTGGACCTCCCGATATGGCAGCGTGATTGCCGCCGCCTACGATCTCGGCGCAGCGGACGGCATGAACGAGCGCGGGCTGGTGGCCAACATGCTGTTCCTCACCGGCTCGGTCTATCCGAAGGCCGACGAGCGGCCGGTGATGTCGCTGTCGATGTGGCTGCAATATGCCCTCGACAATTTCGCCACGGTGGACGAGGTCGTGAAGGCGCTTTCAACCGAAAGCTTCCGGGTGGAGACCGGTCGCCTGCCAAGCGGATCGGTGGCGCAGCTTCACCTCTCCGTTTCCGACCCCAGCGGCGATTCCGCGATTTTCGAATATATCGACGGCAAGCTCGTCATTCACCACGGCCCGCAATATCAGGTCATGACCAACGAGCCGCGCTACGACGACCAGCTGGCCATCGAAACCTACTGGCGCCAGGTCGGCGGATTGTCGTTCCTGCCGGGCACGAACCGGCCGGAAGATCGCTTCGCCCGCGCCGCGTTCTATATCGACGCCATTCCCAAGGGGATCGCGAAGAACTACATCTCGGCCGTGCCGAAGGGCGAACTGGTCAATCAGGCCGCAGCCAGCGTGATGGGCGTGATGCGAAACGTTTCCGTGCCGCTCGGCATCACCACGCCGGACCGGCCGAACGTCTCCTCCACCATCTGGCGCTCGGTGTCCGATCAGAAGAACCGGGTCTATTTCTTCGATTCCGCCACGACCCCCAACACTTTCTGGGTCTCGCTCGACAGGCTGGACTTCTCACCCGACCAGCCCGCGCGCAAACTGACGCTGACGGGCGGGCGGGTTCTGGCCGGCGAGGCAGCCGGGGCATTCGAGCCCGCAGCGCCCTTCACCCCGCTTGCCGCCGGCACCGGATTGTGATCCCCGTGAAGGCCGGACGATAAAATGGAGGAAACGGAAATGCTGATCGAGCGCAGCCGCGCCCGGCTGGTCTTCGTCGATATTCAGGAAAAGCTGACCGGCTCCATGCACGGCTTTGCCGCGGTGGAGCACAATCTCGGCCTGCTCGCCCGCTTCGCCGGCGAAGCCGCCCTGCCCTGTCTGGTGACGGAGCAATATCCGAAGGGTCTCGGCCACACCATTCCGGCTCTGGCGGACGTGCTGAAGCCGGCGCCGGTCATGGAGAAGGTCGCGTTTTCGTGCATGGGCGATCCGGCCATCCGTGCCGTGCTGACGGAGAATGTCGAGGCACAGGTCATTCTGGCGGGTATCGAAACCCATGTCTGCGTGCTGCAGACCGCGCTGGAACTGCGCGCGGCCGGCATCTCCACCTTCGTGGTGGCCGATGCGGTGACCTCGCGCACGGCAGAAAACAAGGCCCTTGGCCTCAGCCGCATGGCAGCGGCCGGCGTGCATGTCGTCTCCACCGAGATGGTGCTGTTCGAGACCCTGCGCACTGCGAAGGATCCGCATTTCCGCACCATGAGCGCCATGATCCGCTGACACATGATCCGCTGAAAGGCGACCCGGCCTGCCGCGCCTCAAAGCGGCGGCAGGCCGAAGCTGGCCAGAACCTGACTGATGAACCGGCGCGTGGGTGCGGCCGGCGGCGTCTTGGCGAAGGCGATCTCGAAGGGAGCATCGAAGGCGAACTGTTCCGGGCGGATGGCCCGCATTTCGCCCGTATCCACCCAGCCTGCCGCCAGATGCACCGGCAGGTGGCCGAGATAGGCCCCCGACAGGATCAGCCGCGCCTCCGCCTCCATGGTGTTGACCACCGCCGGGGCGCGCTCGGACCGGATCTGCCGGGCGGAGCGCGACCCCCAGTAACCGCGCGAGACCAGCCGGTGACGCGCCAGAACCTCGGGCGTGATTTCCGCATCCGGCACGAGGAACAGCGGATGGGCGCGGCCGCAATAGAACCGATGCGGCTCGTCATAGAGCTTCAGGTAGGTGAGCCCGAGCAGCGTCTTCGGAAAACTGCCGATCACCGCCTGCAATCGCCCTTCGGAAAGGGCGCGCAGCAGTTCATTCGGCGGCCGCATGTCGATGAAGAGCTGCACATCGGGAACCGCGGCAACGAACGCGCCGATGGCTTCGTGCAGCGGGGCCGAGCGATCGGTTATGGTGCTGTCCACCAGCCCCACCGAAAGCGAACTGCGCACATGGGCCCGCAGCGCACCGGCACGCATCTCGAACTGGTCGACGGCGGCGAACAGGCGCTGCGCCTCGGCAAACACCGCCTCGCCGTCTTCCGTCAGGCGAAAGCCCGCCCGCCCACGCCGGCAGAGCTTGACGCCGAGGCGGGTTTCCAACGCCGAGATGTGATTGGAAATGGTCGAGGCGCCGATGTTCAGCACGGTCTGCGCGGCTGAAAAGCCGCGCGCCTCCACCACCGCCGCGAACACCCGCAGCAGCCGCAGGTCCACGCTGTCGAGCCGCAGGCTGACCCCGCCCGCCATCGTCGTCAGGCCAGATGGCAGCCGGCCTTGCGCCGGCCGGCGATATAGTCCCGCGCGATCTCGCGGAGGCGCTCGCCCCCGAAGCTCGGGAAGTGCCCGCCGTGCACGACCTGCACCGGCAGCCGCAGCAGGCGTTCCAGCGAGGCGACATAATCGTCCGGGTTGGAATGATAGCCGTCGTCGATCAGCGGGCCGTCATAGATGATGTCGCCGGAAAGCAGCGTGCCCGTCCGCTCCTCCCACAACGCGATGCCGCCAGGGGAATGGCCGGGCGTGTGGATCACCTCGAACGCGCGGTCGCCGAGATCGACGATATCGCCATCGCTGAGTTCGCGGGTGGCCGGGGCGGGCGGCACGCGATAGGCGGCGGCGTTCCAGCCGGGCGGAAAGGCATCGAACATCTCGTCCGTCGCATAGCGGTCGGACACGATCCATTCCGGTCGCGGATCGGCCAGAATGGCGGCTTCGGCGCAATGCACGCAGCGATCGGCGAACTCGTGATGGGAACCGATGTGGTCGAAATGGGTGTGGCTGGCGACACACACGATGGGCCGTCCGGTCAGTTGCGGCACATGGGTGCGCAAGGGCACCGCGCCCAGCCCGGTATCCACCAGCAGGTCACGGTCGCGCCCGCGCACATGCCACATGTTGCAGCGATAGAACGGCCGGATCCACGGTTCGTGGATCAGCGTGATGTCGTCCGCCCGTGTCTCGGTTTCATACCAGAGACCGGCCTCGACCGTCCTCAGCGTGGCCATGGCGGCATTCTCCTGTCAGTCGGCAACCAGTACCAGATCGTCCGCGCGGCAGGAAAGCTCCAGCCGGCTTCCCGCCTCCGGCGCCATCTGCGGCGGCATACGCAGCAGAATGGCCTGCCCGCTTGCCTCGCTCACCGCCGTGACGCGGAAATGCGCCCCCTGAAACACTGCCTCGCTGATGCGCGCACCACCGAGCGCCACCGCGCCACCGCCATCCGCGCGCACGTTTTCCGGCCGCACGATGGCGGTCACGGTGCTGCCAGAAGTGCCGGCGCCGGTGGCGGCAAGGCGGCCGAGCGGCGTTTCCAGCACCACGCCTCCGGCGGAATCGGTGGCCACGACGCGACCGGCGATCTCGGTGCTCTCGCCCATGAAGGCCGCGGTGAAGCGCGTTGCCGGACGGGCGTAGACGCGCGCCGCCGGGCCGGCATCCTCGATGCGCCCGCGGTTCATGACCACGATCAGGGAGGCCAGCGCCATCGCTTCCTCCTGATCGTGGGTGACATGGACGAACGAGCGGCCGGTGCGCTTCTGCAGGGCAATCAGTTCATCCTGCATCTGGCGGCGCATGTTGAGGTCGAGCGCGCCAAGCGGCTCGTCCAGCAGCAGGATCTCCGGCTCGACCACCAGCGCGCGGGCCAGCGCCACGCGCTGACGCTGGCCGCCGGAGAGCGCCTGAACCGAGCGGGCGCCATGATTGCCGAGACCGACCATCTCCAGCGCCGCCGCCACCCGCTTTGCCCGGTCGGCGCGACCGACGCCGCGCACCCGCAGGCCGAAGGCGACATTGTCGGCCACCGACATGTGGGGAAACAGCGCATAGTCCTGAAAGACCGTCGTGGTCGGCCGCGCCGCCGGCCCCAGCGCCGTCACGTCCCGCCCCGCAATCTCGATACGGCCGGAGGTGGGCACCGTGAAGCCGCCGATCACCGACAGCAGCGTGGTCTTGCCGGACCCCGAGGGCCCCAGCAGCACCACATAGGACCCCTCCGGCACCGAAAGGCTGACTTCCTCCAGCGCGGCCACGTCCGCATAGCGCTTGGCGATGCGGTCGACGAAGAGATGGGGATGCGCGTTCATCGGCGCTTCTTTCCGAACAGCAGCGCCTCGACGGCCGCAACCAGCAGGATCGAGGCAAAGAAGATCAGGGAGCCGACGGCATTGGTCTGCGGGTTCAGCCCGCCGCGCAGCATCGACCAGATGACCACCGGCAGCGTCACGTCAAACCGCGTGACGAGATAGGCGATCAGAAATTCATCCCATGATAATGTAAAGCAGAGACAGAACGCGGCGATCAGCGCGGGCGCGATCATCGGCACCGTGATGGTAAGGAGAATGCGCGGCGTGGATGCACCGAGGTCGCGCGCCGCCCACTCCGCCTTGCGCTGGTGGTCGCCGAGCTGGGCAAGGCAGATGGCGAAGGCCAGCGGCATGTTGATGACCACGTGCCCGACCACCACCATGCCAAGCGAGGGCGACAGCCCGAACGACGACAGCCCCACCAGAAGGCCCATGCCGATGAGCAGGTAAGACACCGCCAGCGGCAGCAGGATGATTGCCTGCAGCGCACCCCGCCCCCGGAACGAATAGCGCGACAGCCCGTAGGCCGCCAGAAAGCCCAGCCCAACCGACAGCGCCGACGAGACCAGCCCCACCCCCAGCGAATTGACGAGACCCGCCATCAGGCGGTCGTTGGCGAGGGCGCGCGCGTACCACGCAAGCGTCGGCCCCTTGAAGGGGGGAACCGGCAGGGCACCGTCCTGAAAGGAGAACAGCACCAGCACCGCCACCGGCAGCAGGATGAAGACATAGCCCAGCGTGAGATAGCCGAACGAGAAGAACGACCCGACAAAGGCTGAGAACCTGCGCCGCGACGGCGCGGAAGGCGAAGCGGAAAGACCGGCCATGGCACGCCTCACATTTTCTGGGTACGCAGCCAGCGATGCAGCGCCAGATAGGCGAGCGCGACGATGACCGTCATCACCAGCGACATGGCGGAGGCCATCGGCAGGTCGAGCTGCCGCTGGATCTGCATCATGACCAGTTGCGGCAACAGCAGTTCCTTCAGTCCGCCGAGGATCTGCGGTGTCACGAAATCGCCGATGCACAGCACGATGGTCAGGAAGGCGCCGACTGCGATGCCCGGCACCGACAGCGGCAGGGTCACGAAGGTAAATGCCCGCCAGCGGCTGGCCCCCAGATCCTGCGCCGCCAGCGCATAGCGCGGGTCGATCTGCACCAGATTGGCGTAGATGGTGAGGGTGTTGAGCATGACGAAGAAATGCACGAAGCCCAGCACCGTTGCGCCCGGATTATAGGCCAGCATCAGCGGCCGGTCCGTCAGGCCGAGCGAGACCAGCGCCCAGTTGACGACCCCGGAGGGCGACAGCGCCAGCAGCCACGCATAGGAGCGCACCACATAGGAAGTCCAGAACGGCACGATCGCCACCGAGAGCGCCAGCCGCTGCCAGTGTTTCGGCACCCGGTTGGCGATAACCCACGCGAACGGATAGGCCAGCAGCGTGCTGACGGCCACGACGATTGCCGTGGTGACGACCGAATTCCACACTGCCCGCAGATAGGCGGCATTGGCGAAAAAGGCCCTGTAGGCACCGGTCGAGAAGCCTTCGGTGCCGAGCGGGCGCAGGCTGACGATGGCCATCAGCACCACCGGCGCGGCGAAGAAGGCAACGATCCAGAGCGCGGCCGGCAGCGCGAAGCCGAGCCCTGCGCGGCGCTCGCGCCGGGCGGCCAGCACCTCGCTGGCCGATTGCGGCAGACGGATTGAAGGCAACGCCTCGTCTCCCTTGGAACGGGGCGGCGGCGCGGAAAGCCGCTGGGCGGACGATCCGCGCCGGCCGGCCTCAGTTGGCCTGCAGAACCTCGGCCCAGAGCGCCTGAAGCTTCTTGTCGAATTCCGGCGTCATCTGCAGGTAGGGATAGGTGGTGGCGATATAGCCCGGCTGGTCGGCCCAGCGCAGGATCGCCTTCTGCTCGTCGTTCAGCACCGCCTTGGTGTTGGCGGGCATTCCCCAGTAGCAGCTCGATGTCGCGAGCCGCCCCTGCCCCTCCGGGCTCAGGATGTACTGCACGAAGCGGGTCGCCAGATCCTTGCGCTTGGAATCGGCGAAGATGCCCAGTCCCTGCTGCCAGCGCACGGCGCCTTCCTTGGGAATGACATAGTCGAGATTGGGGTTGTCCTTGGCCAGACCGGCCGTCACCCATTCGCCGCCGCCGACCAGAATATCGACGGCGCCGGTCGCCAGCGCCTGCTGGGTGGTGGTGACATCGCCGATCATGGCCGCGTTCTGCTTCAGCGCGATCAGCTTTTCCCGGATAGCCGGAAGGTCAGCGTCCGTCAGCGTCGTCGGGTTCTTGCCGAGCGCGATGGCGGCATATTCGATCATCGGCACGTAATAGTCGTAGACTGCGATACGACCCTTGTATTTCGGATCCCAGATCAGGCCGATATCGGAGGCTTCCTGCGGACTGACGGCCGCCTTGTTGAAGGCAACAGCGTTGTAGCCAAATTTCTCCGGCACCGTGTAAAGCTTGCCATCGTGGGAGGTCAGCTTCGGATCGGCAATCTTCTCCGGGATATCCGCGAAGGGGTAATCCTTCGCATCAAGCGGCGCCAGCAGGCCCATGGCCGCAAGACGACCGGTGTCGGTCTCATCCACCACCAATACGTCCCAGTCGCCGGGTTTCGACTGGCCGATCACGGCGAGGGCCGTTGCGGTGGAATCGATATCCTTGAAATTGACCTTGGCGTCGTTGGCCTTCTCGAACGGCTCGAGAAGCGCGGGATCCTCGTGATCGCACCAGGTGAGCACGTTCAGCGTCTCGGCCGCCAGAGCGCTGCCGGGCACCAGCAGAGCCAGAAGGCCGGCGCCGGCCGCCAGCCGGGCAAGCATGCGAAGACGGTTGCTGCGCGGAGAGAGAGTGTTCATCGCTGTTCCCTGTCTGCCGGGCCTTTGGCCCTTGTTCATCTCAGCAGAGCAGAGTGTCAGGCGCGAACCAATAGCGAAATCCGGTCATTCAGTTTGATGTTTTTCAAACTGAGGATATCCGCCAAAGGGATGATGCCGGCCGCGCCGGCGCTGCGCCCGTTCGCACGCCTCTCTCAGAACAGGTTCAGTTGCCGTGCCGGGCGGCGGCTTGCGGCGTCCTCGTCGGACACCGTCAGGGCGGCGGGGATCGCGGCCAGAAAGCGCGATGGCGCCTGCGACCGTTGCGAGCCGCGCCATGTACGGCATCGGGCCCGGGTCAGGAACAGCCGGTCGCGGGCGCGGGTCATCGCCACATAGAACAGCCTCCGTTCCCCGGCGAGTTCGCCATCTTCGCCCTCCGCCTCGCCGCCCCATGACAACGGCACGATGCCTTCCTCAAGACCGACCGCGAACACCACGGAGAACTCCAGCCCCTTCGCAGCATGCATGGTGAAAAGCGACACGCGGTCGGCACGCGGATCGCGGAAATCGGCCTCGGTGGCCAGTGCCACGTCCTCCGCCAGCCGGGCGGGGTCGCCCGCCACTGTTTCTCGGCCGGCCAGCGCCTCAAGCCAGCCGCGCGCCTCTGCCACCTGCGCCGCATCCGCCCCCTCAAGCCGCGCCTTCTCCGCCGCCGCGGCAATGGCAGCCGGCAATGCCGGGCCCACGCCGGCATCCCGCGCCAGCGCGGCCATCACGGCCACAACGCCGGGATGCGAGAAGAGCGGCGCCGGCGTGCTTTTCTGGAACGGAATGCCGGCACGCTCGAATGCCGCGCGCATCGCCCCGGTCGCGGCATCGGTGCGGCAGAGCACGGCGATGTCGCCAAAGCCCAGCGCCTGCCCCTCGCCGCCCCCGCGCCGCCGGCCCGCCGACAGCATGTCGTGACCGCCGAGCAGTTCCTCTATGCGTGCGGCCACGTAATCCGCCTCTGCCACCTCATCGGCGGCGGCGTGAACCGCGATCCGCTCGCCGGCCTCGCGCATGGCGCGGGCAGCGTCATTGCCGATGAAGGCCGCGGCTGCACGCACGATGGTGGCGGACGAGCGGTAGTTTCGCGCAAGGCGCAGGGTGGGCGCGGCCGGATAATCGGCGGCAAAACGGCTGAAACAGGCCGCATCGGCACCGCGAAAGCCATAGATCGCCTGATCGGGATCGCCGATGACGCAAAGCCGCCCGTCCGCCCCGGCCAGCAGCCGGAGCAGGCGATATTGCATCTCGTCGACGTCCTGAAATTCATCGGCAACGATGTGGGCGAAACGGGAGCGCCAGCGGGCGGCGATTTCCGCGTTGTCCTCCAACAGGGCCACGGCGCGACCGACCAGATCGTCGAAATCGAGGCTGTTGGTTTCGGCCGCGATGGCGTCCAGCGCGGCGCGGGCTTCCTGCGCCTGCGGGTTGCCGGCGGCGCCGCTGCGCTTCAGCACGGAAACAGCTTTCAGCAGTGCCCCCGCTTTCGTCGGGGTCAGGCCGAGCGCGGCGGCCAGCGGACCGGTCCGCTCCTCCGGCGTGGCAATGTGAAAATCCGGCCGCAGCCCCGCCGCGTCGCCATCAGCCCGCAGGATGGAAAGGCCGAGGGCGTGAAAGCTGAACACGGCAACACGCTCCGCGCGGCTGCCCAGAACGCCGGCAAGGCGCAGACGCAACTCTTCCGTGGCCTTGCGGGTGAACGTTACCGCAAGGCAGGCAGAAGGCGGCACGCCCTCTTCCTGCACGAGGCGGGCGATGCGGTGAACCAGCATCCGCGTCTTGCCGGAACCCGGACCGGCAATGACCATCAGCGGCGCACCGGTCGTCGCCGCAGCGGCCTGATCGGCATCGAGGCCGATTGCCGGGCGCTCCTCGCCCGCCGCCGGCGTGGCCGGCGCCACGGCGACGGGCTGCACCTCGGCCACACGCCGGGCACGACGCCGCACGGGGGCCTCGAACAGCAGGTCGCCCTTCGTCCGCCGGGCCAGTTCGCCTTCCCCGAACAGGCGGATCACCCCATATTCGCCGTCATAACCGGCCTGCCGGATCACGGCACCGGCCCTGAGCCGCTCGATTGCCTCGCCCATCAGCGGGTTGATGCGGGCGATATCCTCCACCGGCATTTCGCCCAGCACGGAAAGCTCCGGCCCCAGCAATGCGCCGGCCCGGTCGTAAGCCCGCGCCACCGCACCGGACGCGACGCCGCTGCCGACGATTTCCGACAGGATCTCCGGCAGCGGCACGAGGCTTTCCACGGCACCGGCCGTTTCGGGCGGCGCGGCCTCGTCCTGCGTGCGGTCGGCCAGCATCTCCACCCGATGGGCGACGCCGACGGTGACGCGCCCGCCGCAGACCGGGCAGCGCCCGTCGAGCGCCAGCGTCTCCACGGGATCGAGACGGACACCGCAGGCACGGTGACCGTCGAGATGGTATTTCCCTTCCTCGGGAAAGAACTCCACCGTGCCTTCATAGCCCGCCCCCGTTTCCAGAGCGGCGCGGATGGCGGCAAAATCCGGTGCGCACGAAAAGCGCGTCGCCTCGCGGCCGAGCTTGCCCGGCGAATGGGCATCCGAATTCGACGTCAGCCGGTAGCGGTCGAGAAAGGACACACGCCAGTTCATCGCCGGATCGGAGGAAAGCCCCGTCTCGACCGCGAAGATGTGCGGGGCAAGGTCGCCATAGCATTCGGCGATGGAGTCGAACCCCGACTGCGAGCCCAGCGCAGCGAACCACGGCGTCCAGATATGCGCCGGCACGAGATAGGAATCCGGCGCCGATTGCAGCGCGATTTCCAACAGGTTGCGGGAATCGAGCCCCAGTATCGGCCGCCCGTCGGAGGCGATGTTGCCGATGCGGGCAAGGCTCGCGGCCAGCCTGTCGGCCGCTTCGAGGCCGGAAAGATAGATCAGGTGATGGATCTTCCGGGTCTTGTCGCCCTTCTTGTAGATCGTCGAGATCTCGGTGGAGAGCATGAACGACACCGGATGCCGGCAGGCGGGCGGCAGGCGTGCCTCCACCGCCGCCTGCAGGTCCGGCTTCAGGCGGAACAGGCCGTTGCCCTCTGGCTCCAGCTTGTCGCGGATTTCCGCCAGCCACTGCGGATGCACGCAGTCGCCCGTCCCCACGACCCGGATACCCTTGCGCGCCGCCCACCACGCCAGATGCTCCAGATCGAGATCGCGGCTGGTAGCGCGGGAATATTTGGAGTGAACGTGCAGGTCGGCGTGGAAGGACATAACGTGAGAGGACATGGCGGCACCGCAGACCCGTAAACCGTTGGCAGGCGGACCCCGTGTTTAGCAGGCCCACCCGAAAACGGGCAGGCCCCATCGCCGGCTCACGCCGGCCGGCCCGCCAGAATCTCCGCCTTGAGGCGCTGGAACTCCGCCTCGTCGAGGGCGCCTGAATCGCGCAGGCGGCTGAGTTTCTCCAGCCGGGCAAGCGTGTCATCCGTCCCGGCGACCCTCACTGTCGCGGCAAAGGGAGCGCCCGGGGCACTCGGTGCCGCGACGCCGTTGCCTTCCGGCGGGCCGAAGCGGTTTACGCCCGGCGTGGAGCGGGTGCAGGTAAAGATCAGCATGACGATGAAACCCGCCAGCGGCAGGAGGACAATCCAGTACCACCATCCTGTGCGGTCGATATCGTGCAGGCGGCGCACGGTGACGGAAATGGCGGGGATGAAATGGACCAGCACGACAATCGCACTGAGCACGCCGCCACCGTCCTCCGAAGCAAGGCCGGTGCTGTAGTCCAGCAGCGACGCGACCAGCAGCAGCACAATATAGACCAGCGTGAACAGCCAGTACTGTGCGCGCGTGGAGCGGCCGCGGAACGTTGCATAGCGACGCATCGCGTCGATATAGGCATCCATGGTGCAACCCCGTTGTGACCGGCGCCCCCGCGGCAGCGCGGGGACGACATTGTTGCCGACACTGGTGGCACAGAACGAAGCCACCCACAATCGCGTGCCGGAACGGGCAGGAGCCGAATGCAGAACGCCCCGCCCGGGCATCCCGGACGGGGCGTTTTTATCGACGGGAACGGTTGGCGCTCAGCGCGAAGTCTGCAGAATCTCGCGCTTGCCGGCGTGGTTGGCAGGCCCGACGATGCCTTCCTGCTCCATGCGCTCCATCAGGCTGGCAGCGCGGTTGTAGCCGACCTGCAGCCGGCGCTGGATATAGGAGGTCGAAGCCTTGCGATCGCGCATGACGATGGCCACCGCCTGCTCGTAGAGATCGCTGGACGTGTCGCCGGCAATCGCGGTGCGGTCGAACACAGGCTCCTCGGCCTCGGTCGGGCTGTCGGTTTCCTCCTCCAGCACCACCTCTTCCAGATATTCCGGCTGCCCCTGCGTCTTGAGAAAGGCCACGACGTTTTCGACCTCCACGTCGGAGACGAAAGCCCCGTGCACGCGGGTGATGCGTCCGCCCGCCGCCATGAACAGCATGTCACCCTGACCCAGCAGAGTTTCGGCGCCCATTTCGCCCAGGATGGTGCGGCTGTCGATCTTGCTCGTCACCTGGAACGAGATGCGGGTCGGGAAGTTTGCCTTGATGGTGCCGGTGATCACATCCACCGACGGGCGCTGCGTGGCCATGACCAGATGGATGCCGGCGGCACGCGCCATCTGCGCCAGCCGCTGGATGGCGGTTTCGATGTCCTTGCCGGCCACCATCATCAGGTCGGCCATCTCGTCCACGACGATGACGATATAGGGCAGCGGCGACAGGTCCATCTGCTGTTCCTCGAACAGCACCTCGCCGCTTTCCTTGTCGAAGCCCACCTGCACCGGTCGCGTGATGACCTCACCGCGCACGCGGGCTTCAGCCATGCGGGTGTTGTAGCCGTCGATGTTGCGCACGGCCAGACGCGCCATCTTGCGATAGCGTTCCTCCATTTCGCGCACCGCCCATTTCAGGGCGACGATGGCCTTCTTCGGATCCGTCACCACCGGTGTCAGCAGGTGCGGAATGCCCTCATAGACAGAGAGTTCCAGCATCTTCGGATCGATCATGATCAGGCGGCACTGCTCGGGCGAATAGCGATAGAGCAGGCTCAGGATCATGGTGTTGATGGCCACCGACTTGCCGGACCCGGTGGTGCCGGCAACGAGCAGGTGGGGCATGCGCGCCAGATCGGCCACCAGCGGCTCGCCGCCGATGGACTTGCCCAGGCAGATGCCGAGGCGGGTGCGGGTTTCAACATATTCGTGGCTGGCCAGCAGTTCGCGCAGCCAGACCGTGTCGCGCCGCCGGTTCGGCAGCTCGATGCCGATGACATTGCGGCCCGGCACCACCGCCACGCGTGCCGAGATCGCGCTCATGGACCGGGCGATATCGTCAGCAAGGCCGATGACGCGGCTGGATTTCACGCCCGGCGCGGGCTCGAACTCATAGAGCGTCACCACCGGGCCGGGGTTGGCGTCGATCACTTCGCCACGCACGCCGAAGTCGCGCAGCACCTGCTGCAGCGCCAGCGAATTCTGGTCGAGAAATGCCTCTGAAAGCTCGTAGTCCGGCTCGATTGCCGGCGGCTCTTTCAGCAGCTCCAGTTCCGGCAGTTCATAGGGCACCGGGGCCTTCGCCGCCTCCGCAGGCGCGTCGGCATCCTCGTCTTCCTCCGCCACGGCAGGCGCGGACGGCCGGGCGACGGGCGCGAGCGGCACCAGCCCGAACGGCTGCTGCCACGAGAACGAGGCCGTCATGGTCACCCCGCCCGCGCCAAAGAGAACCGGCACGGACACCGCAGCCGCGGGGGCCGGGACAGTCACAGCCGGCGCCGGGGCCACTACGACAGCGGGCTCCCCGACGGACAGTTCCTCGACAGGCAGTTCGGGAACGACGACATCGGCCACGTCGGCGGCATCGGAAGCGTCCTCGGCATCAAGGCCGGCCTCGTCCTCCGCTTCGGGCTCCGCGTCGTCTTCTCCGTCCGCAATGGCCTCGGCCGGTGTCACTTCGGGCTCGTCGAAAATATCGTCCGGCTCGTCCTCGCCGGCGAAATCCCAGCCTGTCGCGGTCTGCGACCCGGCAAGGCTGGCGATGTCCATTCCCGCCCCGAACTCCGGCTCGAATTCCGGATCGATCACCAGCCCCAGCGCATCGAGCATCGGCACCGGCGGGGCAATCTCAACGATATCGGCCTCGTCCATGGCAGCGACGAGGTCGGCGGCATCGCTGGCAACTTCCGGCTCCGCGTCATGCCCGGCTGCGACGGTGGGGAGCAGGTCCTGATCGGTCGCCAGTTCCGCCACGAACGCAGCGCCGCCCAACAGGAACAGCCCCGGCAAGGCTGCGAGACGGGCAGGCGCAGGCAACGAAATCGCCACCTGCCCAGCCTCGGCCGCCGCCGCCACGCCCGCCACCATGCCCATTGCGGTCTCAGGCTGCGGGGGCAGGTAATCGTCCTGCCCGCCGATGCCCGCCTGTTCCATGGTTTCCATCATGCTGTCCTTCCGGCTGTCGTCGCCGGCAGCATCTGCCAGAGCGGCCAGTTCGTCCGTCACCGCGTTCCCGGCAAGCGGCGGAAGCACCGGAGCGGTATCGATATCGGTCATGAAATCCCCGGACATCGCGCCGGTCTCCGGCGCCAAATCTCCTGCCGCGCAATCGACGGCCGGAATCTCTCCGCCCTGCTCACAGCCTTCGGGCTCAGCCTCCGGCAACCGGGAGAGAGGCGGCTCTGCGACCGGATGCGGTGCCGCCCAGGCGGCACGCAGCACGTCGAGATAGCTGCGGCTGGCCGGCTCCGCGAAGGTGGACAGGTCGGGCACGGCGACCGATTCCGGTGCGGCTTCAGACACGGCCGGTGCCGGTTCCGCTTCGACAGCCTCCGCAGCGGCATCCGCCTCGCCGGCAAGACCTTCCGGCGCTTCGTCCTCGCGATCTGCAATGCCGGCGGGCACCGGCCACGACTGCGCATTGCGCAGCGGTACTCCGGCCTCCGGCGCCGCAGCGCGCGGCGCGGAAGTCGCAGCCCGCAGGACATCGAGATAGGAACGCGCACCCTCGACTGTCACGACCGCCTGCGCCGGGCCGGCAGTCGTCACATTTTCCGCCACCTCGTCATGGGTTTCCTGCATCCCGGCCTGCCCGGATGCGAATTCGTCGCCCCCTTCGGTCGCATTCCCGGCAGCCGGCTCAGGCGCGAAATGTCCGTCCTCGGGAAAGTCTTCATCGTCGGTCCCGGAAGCAGCCTCGAAAGCGTCCTCCGGCGATTCGTCCTGCGCCGCGAACGTCGCATCCCGTGTCTCATCCGCCCCGGGCACGTCATCGGGCCAGCCGGCCACGGCCGGGAGCGCGCCATCTTCCATCGCCATCGGAGATTCGGCCTCTTCGACCGGCGTCGGCGTGGCAAATGCGGCTTTCAGAGCTTCCATGTAGCTACGATGTCCTTCGGCGGGCACGAGTTCGCCAGAATCGGCGTCATAGGCGGCGGGAGGCGGTGTCAGCGAAACATGCGTGGCTGCAGGCGCCACTGCCTCGCCCGCCTCGGCTTCCTCCGGCGGACGCAGCAGGCGGTCGGGCGTGCGGGTGAAACGGGCACTGCCCTGAAAGGTGAAGGAACGCAGCCAGACCGGCACGAAATCCGCCTCGATCCATGCCTTGTCGTCTTCCGACGGCCGGGACATGCCGTTCCGCCGTTCAGCCATGGCCAGACGTGTGGGGGTCGCCTGCGAGCGCGGAGGCTGGTTCGAAGCAGACATGGTTCCTGAAACCCCCAATTAACGTCCGACCGGAGCGCCGACGCACAGACATCAGCACCTTCAATGGATAAGGCGGGGGAATTAAAGGACGGTTTTCACGACCGCTCTGCCCGAACAGAGTTGTGGGAACGGGCCGCCGCAAAAATGCGTGATGGCCCGGCCGGCCGGAGCCTGCCCCCCCTCCGGCAACGAGACGAGCCTTGTAAGGTTGCTGTCAGTCGCCGGGCCTAAATCTCCTCTCAACGAAACGCAGCCGGATGGTCCGGCCCGAGAGGACAACCACAATGACCACCATTACCGAGACCTTCGCCACCGAAGCCTTCACCCTGAACGATGCCGCGCTCGAGGAAATCTGCGGCGGCGGCCGCTCCGGCAACGGCGCGTTCAACCTCGCCGCGATCCGGCAGAACGTGCCGGTCCAGACAGTTTCCGGCCCCGGCTATTCCGGCACCCGCAACATGAACGGCGGCCTGCTTTCCTTCAGCTACAGCTCGGGCTTCTGATCCCCCGTCCGGCACTGCCGGCCGGCTGGAAGCGTAAAAAGAGCACCGGAGACAGCCTCCCCCGCCCGCCGCCCGCGGACGGGGGCATGTCTTTTTGGGAAGCGGCGATCACATCACTTTCCCGCCGGCTCTCCGGAGAGTTGCGAAAATAAAAAATGCATCATTTTTTATGTAAAATCGCATGGATACGATCAATTACATGCCCATGACGCGTTAATCCGACCGCAAGTTGCCGGAAACACACGGGAAAGCCTCTTTTACAGCGCGCAGCCCTCTTCCCATTGCCGGAACCGCACCGTTACGATGTGCTCCGGGAGCGGCTGACAAAAACGGCGATTTTTTCACAGATCGCCGCAAGGGGAATTGCGCGTATGAGCGATGCCAACGTCATACAGGCCAATGGCGGCCGGGGGTGGCTGCTGTCGGGACATCCGGCCGGCTTCTGGTATGTTTTCTGGGCCGAACTGGCGGAGCGGGCCAGCTTCTATGGCATGCGCGTGCTGCTCGCGCTTTATCTCGTCGACGTCTTCGGCTTTCGCGAGGCGGACTCCGGCTCCATCGTCCAGCTTTTTACCGCCGCCTGCTACCTGACGCCGCTGCTGGGCGGCTTCATCGCCGATCACTTTCTGGGGCGCTACCGAACCATCGTCTGGTTCTGCATCCCCTATATCGTCGGCCATCTGGTTCTGGGCTATTATCGCGAGGAATCGCTGCTGTTCGTGGCGCTCGCCCTGCTGGCGCTGGGTTCCGGCACGATCAAGCCCAACACTTCGACGCTGATGGGCATGATGTATGAGCGGCTCGGCAAGGGCCACCTGCTCGACGACGCGTTCGCCTATTACTATGCCGCGATCAATATCGGCTCGACCATTGCCTCGCTCGCCCTGCCGATCGTGCAGGTCCATTATGGCTACGAAGTCGCCCTTATGATCCCGGCCGCGCTCATCGCCGTGTCGATGATCGTCTTTGTCCTCGGCCGCCATCACTTCCCGCCGGAGGCCATCGGCTGGCGCGGTGTCGAGAAGAAGACCGCCCTGCAGAAAAAGGAAGAGCGCGCGGTCCTGGGCCGGCTTCTGGGCATCTTCGGTCTGGTGGCGGTTTACTGGTTCCTCGCCGATCAGGCGACCTCCACGTGGGTGTTCATGGCGCAGAACGACATGGACCTGCAGCTCTGGCCGCTGGGCATTTCCATCACGGCGGCGCAGACGCAGGGCCTCAACCCGCTCATCATTATTTTTCTCACCCCCGCGCTGGCATGGGGCTGGCGCCGCCTGGAAACGGCGCGTGGCCGGCCGCTGCTGCCGACCGACAAGATGATCATCGGCTTTGTCCTGACCGTCATCGCGCTGGCGCTGATGTCGGCTGCCGGCCTTTTGGCCGGAAGCGGTAAGGTGTCGATCTGGTGGCTGGTGGCCGCCACGGTTTTCATCACCATCGCGGAGCTGTGCATCTCGGTCGTCGGCCTGCAATTGTCGTTCATGGTGGCCCCCGTGACGATGAAATCGCAGATCACGGCCCTGTTCCTGCTGATGACCTTCTTCGGCGACAGCTTCGGCGCGCTGTTCGACCAACTCTTCGGCGTCATCAGCAACACCTCCTATTTCGGCCTGCAGGCGATCATCGCGGCGCTCGCCACATGGGCAATGATCCGCGTTGCCCGAGGGCTGCTCAACCGGGAGGCCCGCGAGATCAAAGCAGAAACCGGCGCCTGAGCCGGCATCCGGTTTGCTCATGGCCGGTCGCGGGCATCCTGCGGCCGGCCGGTTGCGCGGCATTCATCTTCCGCCCAAACTGTCACGGCCCGCCGGAGCGCAATGACAGCGACGACAGAGGACGAAAGCCCCCGTCATGCCGACGATTGTGTACATGCTGCCGGACGAACTGGTGCTGGCCCTGACCGTATTCGGGCTCACCGGGTTGTGCGCTGCCGGGCCGTTCGTGCTTGCGGCCCTGCGCAGGCATCCGCTCAGCAAGGCCAGCCACGATTCCGCTCTCGATGCCCTCAAGCTGGTCGGGCCGCTGATTGCCGTCTTTGCCGCCTTTCTGTTGCTGCAGTCGGTCAATCGGCTCAACGCGGCAAACCAGAGCGTCAGCGCGGAGACTGCCGATATCCTGCAGCTCGACCGCGCACTCGCCCGCATCGAAACTCCGCAGGCGAAGGAGGCCCGCCTTGCTCTGCGAGCCTATATCGGCGCCTTCGCGACCACCGGCTGGGCGGCAATGCGGCGCGGCGAACTCGACCCCGTCACTGCCGCCCGCTTCGACACGCTGGTCGCCAGCGTGCAGGCCCTGAGCGGCAATGAGGATAATGTCCCTGCCCTGCAAACGGCTCACGATGCGATGGACACTCTCGAAGACAGCCGCGCGGCCCGTCTCGCGGTAGCCTTTTCCGGCCTGCCGGCGCTGTTCTGGGTCGCCCTCGCCTGCCTCGTCACGATCTTCATCTGCCTTGCCAGCATGACGAGCCCGGTGCTGCAGGAAGTCGTACCGAGAGCTGGCTATATGATGGCGCTCTCCATCCTGCTCGCCCTGCTGGTTCTCTACGACCACCCGTTCCAGGGGCGCTACAGCGCCTCCATCGATCCGCTCCAGCGCGTGCTGATCAAGTTCGACCGGGCGCAACGCGCGGGATAGGCAAGCGGCTTTCAAAGAAAATGCCCGCTGTCCCGAGGGGGCAGCAGGCACATTCCAGATCGGTCGTGAACAGGATCAGACCGGGCGGATGATCCGCCGGCGCGGCTCGCCGGCCTCAGCCACCTTCACGTTGCGCGAAAAGAAATCGCCGATATTGCCGAAAAAGCTGCCAACGGCGGCACCGCCACGCGCAAGGGTATCCAGCAGGCCATCGCCCCCGGCCACGATTTCCAGTTCCTCGTCCTTCAGGGCGACAGCTTCGATCTTCGCGGTCATCGTCGTCATCCTTTCATCCGGGCCTTGCTGCCCGGCCTGTGTCTGAAAGGGAGATTTAAGAGCCCTTGCTGACACCCGCCTTACAAACGCCGGTCATCGCCGCCGGGGTACGATCACAAAGCCGCTTGCCCATGACACGGGTTATGCGCGACTGAAGCGAAGCCCTGAATTTCGGTATCGTCATGTCCCACCCCCGCAGTTCGCACCTCTGGCCCGGCGTTCCTCTCGCACTGGCTTCAGCCGTCCTGTTCGGCGCTTCCGCGCCGCTCTCCAAGTTGCTGATCGGTGCCATCGATCCGTGGCTCCTCGCGGGGCTGCTCTATCTTGGCGGCGGCATCGGGCTTGCGGTCGTCCGGGTGATGCGCCGGCTCACCGGCCGGGCCAGTTCAGAAGCACCCTTGCGGCGATCGGATCTGCCGTGGCTGGCTGCCGTGGTGCTTTCCGGCGGCCTGCTGGCGCCGCTGCTGCTGATGCTCGGGCTGTCGCGCACCAGCGCTGCTTCCGGGTCGCTGCTTCTCAATCTGGAAGGGCTGGCGACGATGGCGATCGCGTGGCTGGTTTTCCGGGAGAACGTCGACCGGCGCCTCCTGCTCGGCGCCACGGCGATCCTTGCCGGGGCGGTGCTGCTTTCGTGGAGCGGCGAAGGCCTGCGGATAGACGCCGGCGGACTGCTCATCGCCGCCGCCTGTCTGTGCTGGGGTATCGACAACAATCTGACACGCAAGCTGTCGTCCGCCGATCCCGTCCAGATCGCCACGATCAAGGGGATCGTCGCCGGCGGCACGAACTTCGCGATGGCTCTCGCCCTCGGCGCCGCGCTGCCGCCGGCCGGTCTGGTCTGCGCGGGACTTGCCGTCGGCTTCCTCGGCATCGGCGTCAGCCTCGTGCTGTTCATGCTCGGCCTGCGCCATCTCGGCACAGCGCGGACCGGGGCCTATTTCTCGCTCGCTCCCTTCATCGGCGCCGTGCTGGCGCTGGCGCTGTTCCGCGATGCGGTGACGCCCCAGTTCGTGGCGGCGGGCGCTCTCATGGCCCTCGGGCTGTGGCTTCACCTGTCTGAAAAGCACGACCACTGGCACGAACACGGCGGGCTGGAGCATGACCACGCGCATACCCACGACGATCATCACCGGCACACCCATGAAGGACCGGTAACGGAGCCGCATTCGCATCCGCACCGCCACGAGCCGATGCGGCACAAGCACCCGCATTATCCGGATCTCCACCATCGCCACGACCACGACGAAGCCGCCTCGTAACGACGGCAGCGCCGCCGAACGGCGGAGGTGGCACCAGCATCTGTCCTTGTAAGGCTGGTGTCAGCCGGCCGGCGTAAATCTTCTCTC
The DNA here is from genome assembly GCA_036782955.1 of Pseudoxanthobacter sp. GTDB lineage: Bacteria > Pseudomonadota > Alphaproteobacteria > Rhizobiales > Segnochrobactraceae > Pseudoxanthobacter. The sequence continues at coordinate 20,624 of DAIPYB010000001.1, forward strand.
AACGAAACGCAGCGGGCACCGCCCGCCGGAGAGAGGATCACGACAATGACCGCGAAGATCGAAGCCACCGCCCTGACCGACATGCTTCTGGAAACCGTGACCGGCGGCGGCCGCGGCGGCTTCAACCCGGCGATGCTGCAGCACGTCATGCAGAACGTGCCGGCCCAGACGGTGTCGTTTCCGGGCGGCAGCGGAACCAGAAACCTCAACGGCGGCTACCTGACCCTCGAAATGCACCTCTGACGGATCGCAAGGGAGACCGGCATCATGAACAACGACAGCACAGCTCTGGACGACGCCACCCTGCAGCAGGTCGTCGGCGGCCACACCGCCCATCACCGCTACTTCAAGCGGGCGACCATGATGGCCCGGCTGCTTTCGGCCGCCGCCAGTGCACAGGCTCCCGCCGACGGCAAGTGACCCATCCGCCCCTCGTCATCCTTCGCTCGCAGGGGCCTGTCCACAGCCCGGCGCGGCCTGCGGAAACCAGCGGCGGCCGAGTCGCAGGGCGACGTGAACGAGCAGGATCAGCACCGGCACCTCCACCAGCGGCCCGATGACGGCTGCAAAGGCCACCGGCGACGACAGCCCGAACGCGGCGATGGCCACCGCGATAGCCAGCTCGAAATTGTTGCCGGCGGCGGTGAAGGCAACGGCCGTGGTGCGGGGATAGCCGGCGCCGATCAGGTGCCCCATGAAGAAGCTGATCAGGAACTGGATGACGAAATAGAGCGTGAGCGGAATGGCAATGCGCAGCGCATCCAGAGGCAACCGCACCACGTCGCCTCCTTTCAGGCTGAACATGGCGACGATGGTGAACAGCAACGCGGCCAGCGTGACCGGTCCGATCCGCGGCAGGAAGCGGGTGGCATACCACTCCGCACCCCGGCGGGCGATCAGGGTGCGCCGCGTCAGAAACCCCGCCAGAAACGGAATGCCGAGATAGATCAGAACGGCCTCCGTCACGGTCCCGAAGCTGACATCCACGATGCTGCCTTCAAGGCCGAACAGAGGCGGCAGCACAGACAGGAAAAGCCACGCATAGGTGGAGAAAAACAGGATCTGGAAGAGCGAATTGAAAGCCACGAGGCCGGCGACATATTGGTTGTCGCCGCGGGCAAGCTGGTTCCAGACGAGCACCATGGCAATGCAGCGCGCCAGCCCGATCAGGATGAGACCCGTCATATAGGCCGGCTCGTCACGCAGGAAAACAATTGCCAGCGCGAACATGAGAACCGGCCCGACGACCCAGTTCTGGACCAGTGACAGCATCAGGATTCGCCTGTCGGTGAAGACGCGATGCAGTTCTTCATATTTCACCTTTGCCAGCGGCGGATACATCATCAGGATGAGGCCGATGGCAATGGGAATGTTGGTTGTGCCAAGAGAGAGCCGCTCCAGCGCCCGGGGCAGGCCGGTAAACACGGTGCCAAGCACCACGCCCGCCGCCATGGCGATGAAAATCCACACCGTCAGATAACGGTCGAGGAAGGAAAGCCTGCCGGGCTGCGGGGCTGTATTTGTCATGGGGCTTTCCGTGCTTCAGAGAACGCGGTTGCCGGCTGCGTCGACAACCTGCTCTCCGTCTTCCTTGGCGAAGGCGCCCTGCTGGGGCGGAAGCAGGTCGAGCACCCGCTCAGACGGCCGGCACAGCCGCACCCCGCGCGGGCTGACGACGACCGGCCGGTTGATCAGGATCGGATGGGCCATCATGGCATCCAGCAACCGGTCGTCGGACAACCCGGCCACATCGAGACCGAGTTCGGCATAAGGGGTGCCCTTCTCGCGCAGCAGCGCCCGCACGCCCGTTCCCATGCGGGCGATCAGTTGCCGCAGCATGGCGCGCGACGGCGGTGTCTTCAGATATTCGACGACATGCGGTTCAATGCCGGCATTGCGGATCATCGCCAGCGTATTACGCGAGGTTCCGCATGCCGGGTTGTGATAGATCACAACGTCCATGATAGCCTCTTGCCCCGAGGAAAGCGCATTGCCGCCCGGCCTGCGGGATGACGTGGCCGATCAGGTCTGCCTCGTTGCATTCCCGCCCGGGCAGCACGACGTGAGCGCCGCCGCGAGCGGCGCGCAAAGGTCTGCATTGCCCGCACAGCAATCCTTCAGCAGATAGAGCACCACTGCCCGCAGCCCCTCAAGGTTGGCACGATAGCGGATCACCCGGCTTTCGCGCTCGTTCATCACCAGCCCCGCACGCGCCAGAATGGCCAGATGGGTCGACATGGTGTTGCCCGGCACCGCCAGCCTGCGCGCCAGCTCGCCGGACGGCAGGCCTTCCGGCTCATGCATCACCAGCAGCCGAAAAGCCTCCAGCCGCGTCGGCTGGGCGAGGGCCGCCAGAGCGGCAATGGCATCTTCCGTGTTCATTATTCTATATTTCTGGATTAATGGAATAATGTCAATACACACTCGCTCCGACCAGACCAGTCGCGGCGGAAAGCTGCCCTCCTCAGGCGACCGGGCGCTTTGCCAGGGCAAGACCGATGCCCAGCGCGACCATGAGGCCGCCGGACACCGTGCGCAGGCGCCGGATAAGCCCCGGCCGCGCGGCCGCACCTTGCCGGACACGGCTTGCCGCGAACGCAACGGCGATATCGGCCAGCGTGTTGAGCGCCACCGAGATGAAGCCGAGCACGATGAACTGCACCGCGACGGACCCTGCCTGCGGATGCAGAAACTGGGGGATGAACGCCAGAAAGAATGCTGCCGTTTTCGGGTTCAGCGCCTCCACGAGCACGCCCTCGCGAAACGCATGCCGCGCACCGACTGGCGGCGCGGCTGCGCCGGGTGCGTCCGGGACATCGCGGCGGGCTGAGCGGATGGTGCGCACGCCGAGCCACACGAGATAGAGGGCTCCGCCAAACTTGAGCGTACTGAAAAGATCGGCGCTCGCCAGTATCACTGCCGACACGCCCAGACTTCCGGCGACCACATGAACCATGCCGCCCAGCCCCGTGCCGAAACTGGAGGCAAGCCCCTCGGCCCGGCCGCCCGAGAGCGTGCGAGCGGCGACATAGAAAATACCCGGCCCGGGCGTGATGGCGAGCAGGCAGGCCGCGGCGAGATAGAGAACAAATGAATTCACTTCAGGGATCATGGCAGCACCGAATGAATAATCGGAAGTCTCATTTATCTGTCAGATGCTTATCATCTTCGCCGCGGCACGATCCGACGCTTTCCCGCTCGCGGAAAGGCCGGTTGCTATATGCGCCCTGTCCGCGACGCTGCGGTTCTGGCTCAACTTGAATTTGCCCTCCAGCCGCTTGATCGGCATGCGCAGGCCGACGATCCCCTTCAACTGGGCGCGGATGAAATCCGGCGGCGCATCGGCCACCGCCCATGGCGCGGCGCGCCCGGCCTCATGACGGTCGGTCAGCCTGCTCACGACATCCAGCAACCGCTCGGGATCGTCAAAGAACGAGACCGGACCGCTGGCGTGAACGGCGACATAATTCCATGTCGGCACCACCTTTCCCGTCTCGGCCTTGTCGGCGTACCAGGCCGGCGTGACATAGGTATCCGGCCCTGCGAAGGTCGCCAGCCCGTCGCCCGTCGCAGGCGTCTTCCACTGCGGATTGGCCCGGGCGAGATGGCCGTAAAGCACGCCTTGCTCGCCCTCGTCGGTATCCAGAAACAGCGGCAGCGGCGTAACCAGCGGCCCCGTCGCCGTGGCCGTAATGAAATGCGCCAGTCCAGCGGCGCACATGATCGCCCGCAGGGCCTCCTGATCGTCCTGCCGGAAAGCGGGCGGGATGTACATCGCAAAACTCCTTGCTCCGGGCATGGAACATGCGGCTAGTCTGGCCTGTCGGAAACAGCCAGTTCTTGAGAATTTCGATGGTCCAGTTTGGGCGCGAAGGCGTCGCGCGCAGCATTTTCGCTGCAATCAGGGATCAAATCCACGCGGGCACCTACAAGGCCGGCGACCGGCTGCCTTCAACGCGCGCCCTCGCAGCCGAATGGGGGGCGGCCCGCACGACGGTCACCTCCGCTTACGGACAGCTTGTCGCGGAAGGCTATCTGGTTTCGCGGCCGGGAGCGCGGGCTGTCGTCGCCGGCAGCATCGCACCGCCACAGCCATCAGAACCCGTGCCGGCCATGCCCCCGCTGCGGCTCTCCGCCTTTGCAAACCGCCTGCTTTCCCTGCCGGTGCCGGCGCAGGCCGTCACGGCGCGCATCGCCGACTTCCGCTATGGCGATCTTGCGGGATCGGATTTTCCGGTGCTGGCGTGGCGGCGGGCCCTGACCCGCGCCAGCCTGCGCAAGGCGGCGCGGCTGCGCTATGACGACCCGCGTGGCCTTGCCGAACTGCGCGCCGCGCTTCAGGGCTATCTCTGGCGGGCACGCGGCATCGCGTGCTCCTGCGACCGGATCATGATCGTGAACGGCTCGCAGCAGGCGCTGGACCTGTGCGCCCGCCTCCTGATCGATCCGGGCCAGCCCTTCGTGATCGAAAATCCGGGATATGCTCTGGCGCGCCAAGTCTTCGCGGCAGCCGGCGGTGTTCCACTGCCGGCACCTGTCGACGAGGACGGACTGCGCACAGCCGACCTGCCGCCGGCGCGACTGGCCTATGTCACCCCATCCCACCAGTTTCCGCTTGGCGGCGTTCTGCCGGCATCGCGGCGGCGGGAGTTGCTGGCGTGGGCCGCCCGTAACGATGCGTGCATCGTCGAGGACGATTATGACGGCGAATACCGGCATGGCGTCGCTCCCGTGCCGCCGCTTCAGAGCCACGCGCCGGACCGGGTAATCTATGTCGGCACTTTCTCCAAGACCCTGTCGCCGACCCTGCGGCTCGGCTACCTGATCGCTCCACCTGCACTCTGCGATGCCTTTGCCGCCGCCAAGAGGCTGACCGACCGCCACACCGCGCTGCCGGAACAGCAGGCATTGGCAGACCTTCTGCTCAGCGGCGCCTACGAACGCCATGTCCGAAGCATCCGGCGCAGGAACGCAGAACGGCGTGCCGTGCTGCTGCAGGCGCTGGCCGCACAGCTTGGCGACGGTGCGCGCATCACGGGCACCGACACCGGCCTGCATATGGTGCTCTGGCTGAAAGGTGCGGCGGCAACCCGCGAAGCCGGAATTGCCGCCGCCGCCAGAGAGGCCGGCGTCGGCCTCTATCCGGTCTCGCCGCTTTATGATGCCGCCGCCCCGCGCCCCCCGGAGGCCGGCTTCATACTGGGTTATGCCGGCCTGAACGCGGATGCCCTGCGGAAAGGGGCGGAGGCCCTCGCCGCCAGCATTGCCGGCGCCGCGGGCTGACAATCGCATGCGTTCGCTGCGCTGCTCCTGGCCCGGAACCCGCGCGAGCCGGTCATTTTATCGCGTGCACCAGCGCCTCCGTGTCCTCATAGAAATGATAGAGGACAATCTGTCCGTCCCTGACCTGACAGATCAGCGCCCAGTCGCTCACGAAATCCTTGCCTGTCCGCCGGGCTTTGTGGCGCAGCGTGCCATAGAACGCCGCGTGCCCGGCATCGCCGAACGATGCCGCGACATGGAATTCGCCCGGCGCGAGAAGATCGGCAAAGCCGCCGAAGAACTGCTTCGCGCCTTCGACGCCGACAAAGGTGCCGTGTAACGGGTTGTCCGGGTTCGGCGCGGGATTGGTGGAAACGAAGCGCGCGTCCGGGGCGACCATCGCCAGTGCCGGCTCCATTGCACCGGAGAAGATATGGCCAAGAAAAGTCTGGACGATCGAAGGGGCCGTCATGGCAAGGGCTCTTTCCGTTGGGGTTGGTGAAATGGCTTCAGAAGCCCGCAAGCACGAGCTTCCCGATGGTGCGTCCCTGTTCCAGACGCGCGTGGGCCGCACGCAAGTTGGCGGCATTAATGGGACCAAGATTCTCGGCCACCGTTGAAACCAGCCGGCCCGCATCCACCAGTTCCGCGATACGGTTCAGAATGCGGCCCTGCACGGCCATGTCGCGGGTGCGGAACATCGGCCGGGTAAACATGAACTCCCACGCGAACGCGGCGCTCTTGCGCATCAGGAGATTGAGGTCGGGCGGATTTTCAAACGGTACGATCGAACAGATGGTGCCGCGCGCGGCCAGCAGTTCGGCAACCGCCGGATAGTGCCGGTCGGGATCATTGGTCAGCAGCACGCGATCGGGGCGGCTCAGGCCCTGTGACGCAATCTGCGCGCCCATGTCGGCGAAATGATCGACAACGGCATGTGCCCCCAGCCGCTCGCACCACTCGCGGGACTCCGGCCGCGATGCCGTTGCCACCACTTTGAGACCGGGGACGAGGCACGCGAGCTGGATGGCGATGGACCCGACACCGCCCGCGCCGCCGACGATCAGCAGCGTACTTTCCATCGCAGGGCCTTCGATGGAAAGACCGAGTTGCTCGAACAGCGCCTCCCATGCGGTCAGCGCGGTAAGCGGCAAGGCGGCAGCAGCGGCCGCCGGAAGCGCCTTGGGGCGGTGCCCGACGATCCGCGCATCGACAAC
>DAIPYB010000002.1:0-25930 GCA_036782955.1 Pseudoxanthobacter sp.
TTTCAGAAAACAATCCTCCGATAGCGCGCAGAATGACAACGCAGATGCTGCGTTTTGCCATTTCGGATGACAACGCGGGAAATCAGCCATGCTGCGCATGAAACGGGTCACGTCCGTGCTCGCCGGCCTGCTTCTGTCGGCCACCGCGGCTCTGGGCGCCGACGACACCGTGAAGCTCGGCGTTATCAGTTCGCGCACCGGCAGCTTTGCCGAAATCGGCACGCAGGGCGATCTCGGTGCCCAGTACGCCGTGGAGGAAATCAATGCCCACGGCGGCATTCTCGGCCGCAAGGTGGAACTCGTCACCATCGACGACACCTCCCAGCCCGAGGCGACCAGCCGCGCGTTCCGCACGCTGGCAGCGGAAAACGTGCCCGTCGTTCTCGGCAACACTGACTTCGCCGAGGCCGCGAGTGCGCTGGCGAAGGAATTGCGGGTGCCCTACATCTCCGCCGCCGCCGGCTATGGCCGCGCGCTGACGGAAGAAAACGGCCATCGCTATGTGTTCCGCCTCGTGGTCAACCCGCGCGGCTTCTATGGTCCGATCGCCGATGCCCTGAAGGATGTTCCCTACAAGAAGTGGTGCACCATCGGCGTCGACTTCACGCCGGGTCACGATCTCGTTCAGAATATCTGGGCGAACCTGAAAAAGAACAATCCAGACATCGAGGTCATCGACGGCTGCGAGCTGTGGGTCCCGCTCGGGGTGACGGATTTCTCGAGCTACATCACCGCCATCATATCACACCAGCCGGACGCGCTGCTCTTTGCCGGCCTCGTGGCTTATTCCACCGTGCCGTTCATCAAGCAGGCCAACAGCTTCGGGCTGTTCGACAGCATCCCCGCCGTACACGGCACGCTGGGCTGGCCGGGCAACACCGAAGGCCTCGCGCAGGGGGATGTGCCGCCGAACATCCTGTCGTCGGGCGATTTCCCCTATCCCCCGCCGGCCGACCGGCCGCAGGCACGTCCCTTCATCGACGGCTTCCGGCAGCGGTTCGGCGTGCTGCCGCTGTCTGAGGCAGCCAACGCCTATACGTCTGTCAAGTTCGTCGCCGCCGCCTTCGAGAAGGCCGGCAGCTTCGACCGCGAGAAATTCATCGATGCCGGCGAAGGCCTGACGGTCGAGCACCCCATCGGTGGTCCGATCACCGTGCGTCCGTTCGACCACCAGTCCACGCAGGGCGTCTATGTCGGCAAGCTCGGCTGGGATGAGACAGACCAGCATGCCGGCATCGCCAATGTCACCTATGTCGATGTCGAACCCTACCTGCTGACGAAGGCGCAGATCGAGGCAGCCCGCAAGGCGGCCGGGAACTGAGGCCATGATCTATGCCATCCAGCTCGCCAGCGGTCTCGTCTCGGCATCGATCCTGTTCCTGCTCGCCGCCGGCCTGTCGCTGATCTTCGGCGTCTGCCGGCTGCTGAACCTCGCGCACGGCGCATTCTACATGCTGGCGCTCTATCTGGCGTTCAGCGTGGCGGGCTTCGCCGGCGGCGGCAACGGCGGCTTCTTCGCCGCGCTCGTCGTGGTGCCGCTGGTGCTGGCGGCGGTGGCCTATGTGGTGGAACGGGCGGTGATCCGTCCGCTCTACGGCCGCGACGTGCTGGTTCAGGTGCTGCCTACCATAGCGCTCATCTACATCATTCAGGACGTGGTGCGGGCCGGCTGGGGCTTCTATCCGAAATCGGTGCCGGTGCCGCCGCTGTTCGCCGGGCCAATCCGGCTGCCGGGGCTGATGATGCCGGCCTATTATCTCGTCATCGTGCTGGCCGGGCTGGCGGTGGCAATCGGGCTATGGGCGCTCATCAATCGCACCGATTTCGGCCTCCTGGTGCGTGCCAGCGCGCGCGATCCGGACATGGCGGCCGCGCTCGGGGTTTCCGGCAAGGCGATCCGCAGCGCCGTGTTCGCGCTTTCCCTTGGCCTCGCGGGGCTGGCCGGCGTGCTTTACGCGCCCGTCGGCGGCGCGACGCCGCTGGTGGTGCTCGATGCCACCACGGATGCCTTTGCCGTGGTCGTCATCGGCGGGCTCGGCAGCATCGGCGGCGCGGCGCTGGCGGCACTCATCATCGGCCTCGTCAAGTCGTTCGGCATTCTGGTCCTGCCGCAATTCGCGCCGGCATTCGTGTTCGCGCTCATGGTGGCGGTGCTGCTGCTGCGCCCGAACGGCCTTCTGGGAGAGCGGGAATGAGCCTGTCTGAAACCACGGCCCGGCCGGCGCCGGCCGGGGCCGGGCGGCTGGCGGGCCCGGCGCTCGCCATTGCCGCCGTCGCCGGCCTTGGCGCCGTTGCCGCCTTCGGCGGCGAACAGACGCTGAGCCTTGCCACCCAGACGCTGATCTTCATTCTGTTCTGCGTCAGCCTCAACCTGCTGGTAGGCTACGCTGGCCTCGTCTCGGTCGGCCACGCCGCGGTTTACGCCACTGGCGGCTATGTCGCCGGCTATCTTGCCCGCACGGGAACGGCCGGGTTCGCGGCCTCGGTGGCGGCGGGCGTGGCCGCAGCCGCCCTGATCGCCGCGCTGATGGCGGCGATCTCGGTGCGCCGGGAAAAGACCTATTTCATCATGCTGACGCTGGCGGTGGCACAGCTCGTTTCCATCACCATCGCCAAATGGAAAAGCGTGACCGGGGGCGACGACGGCCTCATCGGCTTCGCGCCGCCGCCGGTGCTGCAGGATTCGCGGGTCTATTTCGTCTTCACCGTCATCGCGGTGGCGCTGTCGCTGACCGCGATCCACCGCATCGTTTCCTCTCCTTATGGCCGCACCCTGAAGGCTGTGCGCGACAACCCGCGCCGCGCCGCCTTCGCCGGGCTCAACGTGGCGGGCCTGCAGGTTTCGGCGTTTGCCATCGCCGGGGCCTTCGCGGGGCTGGCCGGGGCGCTGACCGCCTTCTACCAGCGCGGCATGTTCGTGCAGTCTTCCGGCTTTCTCGCCTCCACCGATGCACTGGTCGCGTGCGTGCTTGGCGGGCCGCGCTATTTCCTCGGGCCGGTCGCCGGCGCCATCCTGTTCCGCGCCCTCACCGGGCTGGTTCCCGCCCTCACGCCCTATTGGGGCAGCGTGCTGGGCCTCGTCATCCTGCTGGTCGGCCGCTTCATGCCCGGTGGCCTCCTCAGCCTTGCCGCGCGGCTGCGGGGGCGCCCGTGAGCGCCCCGCTGCTTGAGGCCACCGGTCTCAGCCGGCGCTATGGCGGCGTTGCCGCCGTGGACGGCATCGACCTAGCCATCGCCGAAGGTGAGTTCCGCGCCATCATCGGCTCCAACGGCGCCGGCAAGACGACGCTGTTCAATCTGCTGACCGGTGCCGTCCGGCCCTCTGCCGGGCGCATCCGCTACGGCGGGCAGGACATCACCCGCCTCGCCCCCCACCGTCGCGCCCGCCTCGGCATCGGCCGCACCTTTCAGATCAACAACGTCTTCGGCAGCGAGACCGTGGCGGAGAACGTGCGCATCGCGCTCATCGCCCGCCACCGTCGCCAGTGGGATCTCCTGAGCCCCGCCAACCGGCTTTTCGACGATGAGGTGGACGAAGTCCTCGCCCGCGTCGGCCTTGTCGACGAACGCGCCCGCAGCGCCGGCGCGCTTTCCTACGGCGACCGACGGCGGCTGGAAATCGCACTCGCGCTCGCAGCCCGGCCGAAGCTGCTCTTTCTGGACGAGCCGACCTGCGGCATGTCGCTGTCCGACCGCCTGCCGCTGATCGATCTCATCCGCCGGCTGGTTGCGGAAGCCGGCCTGACCGCTGTCATCATCGAGCACGACATGGACATCGTCTTTTCCGTGGCTGAGCGGGTGCTGGTGATGCATCGCGGCCGGCTGATCGCCGACGGAACGCCCGCCGCCATCGCCGCCGACGACACGGTTCGCCGCGTCTATCTCGGCGAAACGCCGGGCCCGGAGGGCGGCCATGCTTGAGGTTTCCCGCCTTCAGGCCGCGTATGGCGACATCGCGGTTTTATTCGATGTGTCTTTCACGCTCGGCCGTGGCGAGGCGCTGACGCTGCTCGGGCGCAACGGCGCCGGCAAGAGCACCACGCTGAAGGCTCTGATGCGCCTTGTCGGCGTTACGGGCGGCACGGTGCGCTTCGAGGGCGACGACCTCGCCGGCCTTTCGACCCACCATATCGCCCGGCGCGGCATCGGCTACGTGCCGGAGGAGCGCCGCATCTTCGCCGCCATGAGCGTCGAGGAGAACCTGCGCGTCACCCGTCCGTTCGCGCCTGCGCGCGGCGGCTGGTCGGTGGCACGCGTCTGCGATGTGTTCCCGAAACTCGGCGAATTGCGGCGCCGGCAGGCGGGCCTGCTCAGCGGCGGCGAACAGCAGATGCTGGCGATCGCGCGCACGCTGATGGGCGGACCGCAGCTTCTGCTGCTGGACGAGCCATCCGAAGGGCTGGCGCCGGTGGTGGTGGAAGCCCTTGCGGAACAGCTCCGCCGGCTGAAGGCAGAGGGCATCACGCTGCTGCTGGCCGAGCAGAACACCCGCTTTGCCGCCGCCGTCAGCGACCGCGTCGCTGTGATCGACCGCGGCAGCGTGGTTCATGTCAGCGATTTCGACAGCCTGCGGCGCGACAGTGCCCTGATCGACCGCCACCTGTTCGTCGCCACCCCGGCGACAGCCCCCTGAACCGTCATCCCGGCGGGGTCCGGGTGCAGGAAACCACGCCCATGTCACAGACGGTGTCGTCGCTGCCGCTTTCCTCCGTCCGCCCCGCCACGGCGCCGGACCTGTGGTTCACCCGCTGTCCGCTGCCGACCGCCTTTTCGATTGCCGTTCATACCGGGCGGCTGCACGCGGCGGCGGCAGCCCGCGGCATCCGGCTTCACTCCCTGCGTGCGTCCGCCTCGGAGACGATCCGCCGCGCCCATTTCACCCAGAGCCACCCCGGCACCATCCGTCAGGGCGGCCACATTCCGCCGCTGTGGTCGCGGGCGGAGGGGCGCGACGTGCGCCTCGTCGGGCTGTCGTGGACCGACGAAGGACAATATGTGCTGGTCGATCCGTCCAGCGGCATAGAAACGGTGGCGGACCTGAAAGGGCGGCGGCTGGCCGTGCCGCTGCGACCGGGCCTGCCGGTGGATTTCTGGCGGGCGACGGTGCTGCGGGGCTTTGCCGGCGTGCTGGGGCTGGCGGGGCTGACGCTGGCCGATGTCACGCTCGTGCCGCTCGATGCCGACAGTGCCGTTTTCCGCGCGCCGCCGCCGGGCATCGGCGAAATCGAGCCGCCGGGTGCGGCCGAACAGACGCTGACCAGCATGCAGGCGGAGGCGCGGGCGCTCGTACGCGGCGAGGTGGATGCCATCTTCGCTCCCGCTCACTATGGCGCCGCGCTGCGCCGGGTGACGGGCGCGCGGGTGCTGGAAGACCTCTCGCGCCTGCCGCGCGGCGAGCGGCTCAACAACCCCACCCTTCTCGCCCTGACCGTGGAAGGCAGCGCGCTTGAGGCCGACCGCGAGGGGCTGGCCCATGTGCTGGCGGCGGTGCTGGAAGCCGGCCGCTGGGCCGGCGCCAACCGGCGCGAGGCCGCGCGCATCGTCGCCGCCGAGAGCGGCAACGCCGAGTCGCTCGTAGAGGAGATCTTCGGCCCCCGCTTCGCCGACGATCTCGACATAAGCCTCGATGCCGACCGCCTCGGCGCCCTCCAGCGCCAGAACCGCTTCCTCCTCGAACACGGCTTCGTTGCCCGCCTCGTGCCGGCGGAAGAATGGAGCGAACCCGCCCTGCTGGCCCGCGCCCGCGCGATTGCCGCCGGGACCCAAGCCTGAGACAGCCGCAGGCACGCCTCCCGCCACGCTCCCCCAACAGCAGAGACCTGTGCCCCGACCATGAGCCGCACGCACTTTCCGATCGTCGATTTTCACAGCCACTACATCGCCCCGCACTGGCAGCTCGCCGACGACGTACCGCAGGCGCAGCGTGATTTCTGGACCGCCTTCAGGAGCCGCCTCACCAGCATCGCGGCCCTGACCGCCGATATCGATAGCGGCGACATCGACGCCCGCGTCATCAACACGCCGACAGCCCTGCTGTTCGACCAGTCCCGGGCGCTGCCGGCGGATATCTTCCGGCGGATCAACGACGAGCTGGCCGCGATCGCCGCCGACCGTCCGGGCCGGTTGTTTCCGCTTGCCACGGTCGACGTGTTTTCCGGCGAGGAAGGAGCACGGGAGCTGACGCGGGCGGTCCGCGAGCTTGGCCATGTCGGCGTTTTCGTGGAAAGCGGACGCGGCGACCTGCTGCTCGATGCACCAGAGGCCCTGCCGACGCTGCGCGCTGCGGCGGAACTGGGAGTTCCGGTCTTCGCCCATCCGGTCAACCCGCAGCCGCTGACGGACCGGCTTGCGGGCTATGGCCGGCCGGGCGTGTTCGTCGCCCGCGGCACCGTCAACGCCGCCAGCCTGATCGCGCTGCTCGAAGGCGGCGTGTTCGATGCCCTGCCCGACCTGAAGGTGGTGGTGACCACACTTGCCATCGGCGGCCTGCTGCTGGCCGGCGGGTTCGGCGACGGCAGCCGGCTGCGCCACGACACGCCCGCCGCACTGCGCCGGCACGTCTATATCGACACCATGGGCTTCAGCCCGGTGCTGATCCGGGCCGCGGCGGATCTCATCGGCACCGATCATGTGCTGGCCGGAAGCGACTGGCCCATCGTGAGCGAAGGCCCGATCCGCCCCCGCCTTTCGGCCGCACTGGAAGCAGCGGGGCTGGCGCAGGACGAGGCCGGCGCCATCGCCGCCGGCAATGCGCTGTCGCTGATCGGACGCACGCTCTGAGCCGGCCCTGCCGTGCCCGCCCGGCGTTCAGGCAGCCTGCGCGAGGCTCTGGGTCGGCGCAACTTCCTGCAGCAACCCGCGCAGCCAGATCGCGGCCGGGTCCTGATCCAGATGGGTGCGCCACTGCAGCACGGATTCGATGCGCGGCAGGTCCACCGGGCAGGGCACGACCCGCAGCGGATAGCGGGCCATGAGATCCTCGGCCAGGCGGGCGTGCACCGTCGCCACATAGGGGGTGCCGACCAGCATGTGCGGAATCAGCATGTAAGTATCGACCACCGGCCCGATCTTGCGCTCGAGCCCGGCGGTGTGAAAATAGTTTCCGTCGAAGGTCGGGCAATCGTCGTCGCCGAACAGCCGCACCACATGTGTCAGGGACAAATATTGTTCCCGGCTCAGATTTTCGCCCACCAGCGGGTTGTCGCGACACAGCAGGCAGACATAGCTCTGCTCGTAGAGCGTTTCGAAGGGATGGCTTTCGGAATGCACGCCCCGGGGCACGATGATGAAGTCGTTGCTCTTCTGGTCGAGGAAGGCTGCCACCGCGTTGCTTTCCAGCCGCCGGCCCGGATGCAGTTCGTTGACATGGAGGTGGATGCCCGGCGCCTCGCTGGACAGCCGCCGGTTGACCCGCGACAGCAGAACCGCCGTTTCGATATCCGCGGTGGCGATGCGAAAGCGCCGTTCGGCCTGACCGGGATCGAAACTGGAGCGCAGTTCGAGAAATGCCTCCGTCTCCTCCAGCAGCGTGGCAAGAGGGGCTCGCAGGTCGGCGGCAAAGCGGGTGAGTTCCGTGCGGCGGCCACTCTGCACCAGAAGATCGTCGCCGAAATGGGCCCGCAACCGCGCAAGCTGCAGGCTGACCGCAGCCTGCGTCAGGTTCAGCCGCAACGCCGCCCGCCCCACGCTCTGCTCACGCAGCAGGATGTCGAGCACGACCAGAAGATTGAGGTTGAGTTGCCGGTATTTCATGCCGACGCTCCCCCTTTCCGGGTTTTTCCTATGAACGCGGATTCTTCCGTTAACAGCCCGCCGGGCTCAAGCAACACCGTTCGCCTGCCGGCGGGCACCGCGCAAAGCCCGATCGTGCCACCCCGCCGTCAGGACAAAGCGATGCCTCCCCTCTTCGGATAGGGGTCGGCGACGGCCGTGCGGATGATCACGGCAACGGGTGCATGATGACGCGCGGGCGGGATTATGCTTCCATCCTCGCGGGCTTGTCGGGCGGTCGTGCGGAACCGCGGCAAGGCGCGACATGGGGCGGCGGAGCGGCCGGATGAAAGATGCAGCGGCCCGCCGGCTATTTCCCGCCGGACTGGATCTCGGCTGGCGGAACTGGGTGTTTTCCCTGCGCACGGCGCTGGCGGCGGTTTGCGCGCTGGGCCTTGCCTACGGGCTGAATATCGACGATCCGCAGTGGGCGACACTGACGGTTTATCTGCTGGCGCAGCCAACCGTGGGCGCGGCCTTTGCCAAGGGCATGTGGCGTGCGGCTGGCACCATTGCGGGCGGCCTGACCGGTCTTGCGGTGGTGGCGCTGTTCTCGCAGGCAGCCGAGCTTCTGGTCGGCGCGACCGTGACCCTGATCGGCCTGAGCTTCTATGCCGGCGCACGGATGCGCAATTTCGCCTCCTACGGTGTGCTGCTCGGCGGCTACACGATGCTGTTGGTCGCCTATGAAGGCGGGCTCGCTCCCGACGCTGCGTGGCAGATCGCGGCCAACCGCATGGCCGCCATCCTGATCGGCATTGCCTGCATCACCACGGCCAGTTCGGTCATCATGCCGCGCTATGCCGGGGCGGCGCTGCGCAGCTCGCTGTCGCGCGTGTTTGCCGGGCTCGCCCGCTACAGCGCGCTGGCGCTGCGCCCGGATACGCCGCTTGCCGCCTTCGCGGCCGCGCGCAGTGCCATGGTGGCCGAGGTGGTGCAATTCGATGCGCTGCGCTCCTACACCGTGTTCGAGGCCCCGGAAATGCATGCCGACGACGGGGCCCTGCGGCGCACGGTCCGCGAATTCCTGATCGCGCTTTCCGTGGGGCGGGGACTTTATTTCCGGCTGGAGGACTTTCGCCGGCAGGGGGCGGAGGCGGTTCTGGCACGCATGAAGCCGGCAATGGAGGAGGCCGCCGCCGCGCTCGGCCGCCTTGCCGCGGTGCCCGATGCCCTGGCCGCCCCCCACGGCGTTCGCCGCGCCCTGCGGGCCTGCCGCGTGCGGCTCGGCGCGGCTGCCCGCGATATCGAGGGCATGGCCGGTCAGGTGGCCTTCGATCCGCTGGCGAACGGCCTGCTCGTCACCACCCGCGCCGCGGACCTGCTGCACGCGCTGGCGATGGTGGCGGTAGTGGAAGCCGCCAGTACCCGGCCCGCCAGCCGGGCGCATGTCGGCACGCAGCGGGCGAAGCCGGCCGCTGCCAGCCACCGCGAGGCGGCCCTCATCGGGCTCCGCGCCGCGCTCGCCATCCTGCTCCTCAGCGTCTTCTGGCTGGCCACGACCTGGCAGATGGGCTTCAGCGTGGTCGCCGGCGGTTCGGTCATGCTGTTCTTTGCCGTCAATCAGGACGATCCGCTGCCGGCCGGCCGCACATTCGCCCTGTGGACGGGTGCCGGCGTCGCCGCCGCCTATGCCTTGTTCGTGTTCGTCATCCCCCGCCTCGATGCCTTCGAGGCGCTGGCCGGGGTACTGGTTCTGGCCCTGCTGCCGGCCGGCCTCATGGCCGGCTCGCCGCCATGGGCCGCCGCCGGCGCGGCGTTCGGTTCATTCTTCATGTCCGAAATCAGCCCCGGCAACCTTGCCGCCCCGAACGAGACGGCAATCGTCGACGGCGGCCTGGCACTGGTGCTCGGCATGGTGATCTGCATGGCCGCGCTGGCGATCATGCCGCTGACCTCGCGGTCGGCCCGCAGCCGGGTACGGGTGCGCACGCTGGCTGAGATCCTGCCGGCCGTGGCGCGGGGCAGCCTCGCGCCGGGGCAGGCTTCGGGCGAGATCCTGACCGCGCTCGCGGCCCTGCTGCCGCGCCTTGCCGCCGGGCGCGATGCCGACGATGCCTTTCTGCGCGGCACGCTGGGGGCGGCTTCCTGCACGGTGGAACTGGGCCGCCTCACCCGCCTGCTGCGCACCGGCAGCCTGCCGCCGCCGGCCCGGTCCGCGCTGGCGGAGGGACTGGAGGGCTTCGCCGCCGCCATGAACAACATAGGGGCTGCCGCCACCGACCCCGCCGCGCTGGCTGCCGCGCAATCCGCCATCGATGCCACCCGCGCGGCACTGGCCGCCCTGCCGCCGGCAGGCGATAGTGCCGGGCAGGCTGCGGTGCTGCGGGCGGGCGCCGCGCTGCGTTTCATCTCCGGCCGCTTTGTCCTCGATGGCCCGTTCCTGCTGCCCGGCTCGGCGCAGAAGACACCCTGACACCACGAAGGAGCCCGGTTCCGCCACCATGCAGCCAAGCCTGCTCCTGTTTCACGATCTGGCAATGTTCGGCTTCTACGTGCCGCCCGGCCTGCTGTGGGCGGTGCTCGCCGTGGTGCCCTATGCGCTCGCGCGCTGGCTGGTGGCGCGGCTGGGGCTCGATCGCTTCATCTGGCACAAACCGCTGTTCAACCTTGCGCTTTATATGCTCGTCGCCGGCGGCGGCATTCTGATGGGAAACCTCATATGGCCCTGAACGGCGGCAGAACGGTGCGTGTGGCGGTCACGGGGCTGGCGGTTTTGGCGGCGCTGTGGGTCGGATGGCAGCTGTGGGTGTTCTACACCCTCGCCCCGTGGACGCGCGATGCCCGCGTGCTGGCCAACGTGGTCGGCGTGGCCCCCGATGTCTCGGGCCTCATCACCGACATCACCGTCCGCGACAATCAGAAAGTGGCGAAAGGCGACGTGCTGTTCGTGATCGACCAGAAGCGTTTCACCATCGCGCTGCAGGAGGCGCAGGCCAGCGTCGACCGCAACCAGCAGGCGATGAAGCTGGCCGACGACGATGCCCGGCGCGATGCCGCCGTGCTGGCCCGCGACCCGAGCGCCATTTCCATTCAGGCGGTCGAGACATCCGCCACCCGCGCCGCCGAAGCGCACGCCGCCCTTGCGCTGGCGCAGGCCCAACTGGCGGAGGCACAGCTTAACCTGACCCGCAGCACAGTGCGCGCGCCGGTCAACGGCTATGTCACAAACCTGACCGCCACCGTCGGCGACTATGCCACCCGCGGCAGCGGCGTGCTGGCGCTCGTGGACAGCGATTCCTTCTATGTCTACGCCTACTTCATGGAAACGAAGCTGCCCGGCGTGCGCCCCGGCGAACGCGCCGAGGTGCGCCTCATGGCCGGCAACCGCATCCTTGACGGCCGGGTGGAGGGGCAGAGCCGCGCCATTGCCGATCCGGCAACCCTGAAGGGCGGCCTGTTGTCGGAGGTGGACCCGAACTTCCAGTGGATCCGGCTGGCGCAGCGCATTCCGGTGCGCATCACGCTTGAGGCCGTCCCCCCCGATGTCAGCCTCGCCGCGGGCATGTCGGCCACGGTCGTCATCCGGCCGGCCGTGCAGTGAAGTCCGCGCGGCGCTCGCAGGGTTCTGATTTCACTCGCGCATTGCGATAATTCAGCCGGCTTTGCGACCCGACGATCTTCCCTCGTGCCCGGCACCGGCGCGATCCGGGGTTGCCTCACTGGCATATTCGGCGGAAACAGCTTAGATTAGTGATCACACAACCACCAATCGTCGCCTGCCCCGCAGCAAGAGGCGCAAGACGCCCTTCAGACCTCATGACCGAACAAGTCGTTTTCGAGAAGCTTGAAAGAGATCCGCTGCACGAGCGGGTACACCGTGAACTGCGCTCGGCGATCATCGCGGCGCGGTTCGAACCGGGCCAGAAGCTGACGGTGCGCGCCATCTCATCAGCGTTCGGCGTCAGCACCATGCCGGTGCGCGCGGCCTTTGCCCGGCTCGCCGCCGAAAAGGCGGTGACTGCTCTGGCCAACGGCACCATTTCCATTCCGCTGCTCACCCGCGCGCAGTTCGACGAACTGATCGAACTGCGCATTCTGCTGGAAGGCAAGGCGACCGAAAAGGCGGCGCGGATCATAACCGCCGACGAGATCGAGGCGCTGCAGCAGGTCGCCCGCGCCCTCCACGAGGCGGCAGAGGCCAACGATGCCGAGGCTTATCTGCAGCTGAACCAACAGTTCAAGTTCGCGCTTTTCCGGGCCGCGCGGGCCCCGGTGCTGGAAGACCTGATCGAACGGCTGTGGCTGCAGATCGGCCCGTTCATGCGCCACTACGCCGCCGATATCCGCGGCCAGCTTGCCACAGACCAGTATGATGCGGTGATCCGGGCCCTGCGCCACGCCGACGGCAAGACCGCACGGGCCGCCATCGAAGCCGATGTCGCGGGCGGTGCCGAGTTCCTCAAGCGCACCGCCGCATTCGCCGAGCAGGACGAGCCTCCTTCGGGCAAGTAAGTTGCCGGCATAATGAGTTGCGAGGGTGCCCGGTCGGGCACCCTCGCAGGCCTCAGCCCTCCAGCAGATAGGACGTCTTGGTCTGGGTGAAGAAGTCGCGCGCCGCGCGGCCCTGTTCCTTCGGCCCGTAGCCCGATGCCCCCGTACCGCCGAACGGCACATGATAATCGACGCCGGCCGTCGGCAGGTTCAGCATGGTCATGCCCGCCTTCACATGGCGGCGGAAATGATGGGCATGCTTGAGGCTCGTCGTGCAGATGCCCGCGGAAAGCCCATAGGGCGTGTCGTTGGCAACCTCCAGAGCCTCCTCATAGTCTTTCACCCGGATCACCGAGGCCACCGGCCCGAACACCTCCTCGCGGTTGATCCGCATCCCGCGCGTGGTATCGGCGAACAGCGCCGGGGTGAGGTAGAAGCCCTCCGTCTCCAGCTTCAGGCGCTCGCCGCCGGTGACGAGCCGGGCGCCCTCCTGCCGGGCGATGTCGATATAGGACAGGTCCTTGGCCAGCTGGCGCTCATCCACCACCGGTCCGATCTGCGTGCCGGCCGCGAACGCATGGCCGATGCGCAGTGCACGCACCCGTTCTGCAAGGGCCTCGACGAAGCGGTCGCAGACGGCATCCGCCACGATCAGACGACTGGAGGCCGTGCAGCGCTGTCCGGTCTGGTAGAAGGCGCCGTTGAGCGCACATTCAACTGCCAGATCGAACGGCGCGTCGTCGAGCACCACCAGCGGGTTCTTTCCGCCCAGTTCCATCTGGACCCGCGCGCCGTTGCCCACCGCATGAGCCGCAATCCGGCGGCCCGTGGCAGTGGAGCCGGTGAAGCTGATGCCGTCGATCAGCGGCGATGAAGCCAGCGCCTCGCCGACCTCCGCACCGCCGATGACCAGATTGACAAGGCCGGCCGGCACGCCCGCCCTTGCAATGATCTCGACAAGGGCCGCCGCGCTCGCCGGCACCAGTTCCGACGGCTTGAAGACGACGGCGTTGCCGAAGGCCAGTGCCGGGGCAATCTTGTTGGCCGGCACGGAGGAAGGATAGTTCCACGGCGTGATCAGGCCGATGACGCCGACCGGTTCGGGCATCACCTCCACCTCGACGCCGGCCCGGATCGAGGGCAGGCGCTCGCCGGCCAGCCTCAGCACCTCGCCGGCATAGAACCTGAAGAGCTGGGCGGAACGCGTCACCTCGCCGATGCCGTCCGCCAGCGGCTTGCCTTCTTCCCGCGACAGAAGCCGGCCGAGTTCCTCGCGCCGCGCCGATATTTCCGCGCCGATGGCATCGAGAATCTCGCTGCGCTGCTGCAGCGTCAGTGCGGCCCAGCGTGCGATGGCCTGCCGCCCCGCGGCGACCGCCTCTGCGACCTGCGCGGGGGAGGCAACGGCAAACTCGCCAACGACATCGGAAATATCCGACGGATTGATGTTCGGAAGGGTGCCGGCGCCTTCGACCCATGCACCGCCAATGAAATTCTTCTGCACCTGAACGCCCTTTCATTGCGAGATCAGTGATCACAGATTATAGTGCATGGCATCACGCTTCAACATGCTGCCTACCCGGAGAGCCTGCGCATGAGCCTCGAACCGCACCACAACCTGTCACTTGAGGAGATGGACAAGCGCAGCCTGTTCCACCCCTTCACCAACATCGCCGACCATCTGGCCAACGGCCCGCGGATCATGAGTTCGGCGAACGGCGTGCATGTCACCGACCACAAGGGCCGGCGCTATCTCGATGGCGCGGCCGGCCTCTGGTGCGTCAATGTCGGCTATGGCCGGCAGGAGATCGTGGACGCCATGACCCGGCAGGCGCAGGCGCTGCCGTTCTTCCACTCGTTCACCTCGATCGCCAACGAGCCCTCCATCCGGCTCGCCGACCGCGTCCTGCGCTGGGCGCCGGACCACATGAGCAAGGTGTTCTTCGGCAATTCCGGCTCGGATGCCAACGACACCAACATCAAGCTGGTGTGGTATTACAACAACATGCGCGGCAAGCCCGCGAAGAAGAAGATCATTGCCCGCAACCGCGCCTATCACGGTGTCACCATCGGCGCCGGCAGCCTGACCGGCCTGTCCTATTGCCATCAGTTCTTCGACCTGCCGCTGCCACAGATCATCCGCACCCACTCGGTCGATCAGTATCGCGAGAAGCCGGGAGGCATGAGCGAGGCTGAATTCACCGCCTATCTGGCCAGCGAGCTGGAAGCCCTGATCCTGAAGGAAGGCCCGGAGACGGTGGCCGCGTTCATTGCCGAGCCGGTGATGGGCACGGGCGGCGTGCTGGTGCCCCCGGCCGGCTATTTTCAGGCGACGCAGGAGGTGCTCGACCGCTACGATATCCTGATGATCGCCGACGAAGTGATCTGCGGTTTCGGCCGGCTCGGGTCGCCGTTCGGCACCACGCATTTCGGCATCCGGCCGGATATCATGACCATGGCGAAGGGCTTGTCCTCCGGCTACCAGCCGATTTCCGCCAGCGTCATTTCCGAGCGTATCTGGGATGTGCTGAAGGAGACCTCCGGCGAGGTCGCCTCGTTCGCCCACGGCTTCACCTATTCCGCGCATCCGGTGGCGGCGGCGGCGGCGCTGGCCAATCTCGACATCGTGGAGCGCGAGGATCTGGTGGGCAACGCCGCGCGAGCCGGCACGGCGCTGAAGGCGGCTCTGAACAAGCGCCTCGGCGACAGCCCGATCGTCGGCGACATCCGTGGCGTCGGCCTGATGCTGGCGGTGGAAACGGTGGCAGACCGCGCCACGAAACAGCCCTTCGACCTGTCGCTGAAGGTCGGAGCGCGCATCGTGGCCAAGGCTTACGAGCAGGGCGTGATCGTCCGGCCGCTCGGCAACATGATTGCCATGTCGCCGCCGCTGACCCTGTCCGACGACAACATCGCGGAGTTGGTCGCTGGCCTCGGCAATGCGGTGGACGCAGTCACCGACGAACTGGCGCGCGAAGGCGTGCTCGGTCAGCCAGCCTGAGGCTGGCCGGCAAGAAAGCCCCGGACGGGAAACCGTCCGGGGCTTTTTCATGTCTGCGCACCGCGATCAGTGCAGCTCCAGCAGGTAGTTGCCATCACTGTCGGCCATGGCGGTCCAGCGCGGCAGCAACATGATGGTCGTGGTCGGTTCCTCGATCACCGCCGGCCCGGAAAGCCGCGTGCCGGCCCCCAGGGCCACGCCGCCATAGACCGGGCAGTCGATAATGCCGCCCGCCTCGCGCACGTAGACCCGGCGATGCGCCTTCGGCACCGGCGCACCATGCCCGGCCGGGCGGATGGCCCGGGCCGGGCGCTCCGGCGCCAGGCCGATGGCTCGCACCTTCCACGTGGTGAACTCCACCACGTCCGTCTCCGCCTTCACGGAATAGATACGCTCGTGCATGGCGTGGAAGGCAGCGGTCAGGCCGGCGAGATCGCCGCCGCCGAGCCCCTGTTGCGGCAGATCGAACGGCACCTCGATCTCCCAAGACTGATATTGGTAGCGGCCGAGAAAAACAGTGGCGAAGCGCTGGCGTTCCGCCGGTACGCCGGCTTCCGTCAGGAAAGCCCGCCCGCGCCCGACAAGGCGGCCGATCACCGCGTTCACCCGTGCCGGATCGAATGCGACGGAGGATGTGAGGGCCGTCGCCTGTTCTTCCCAGCGGATGTCGGAAATGAGGCCGCCATAAGCGGAAAGCCCGGCGGCAAAGCGCGGCACCATCAGCCGGGCGATGCCAAGCTCCTGCGCAATCTCGCAGATATGCGCCGCCGTGGCCCCGCCGCCGACCACCATGAAGCTGTCGCGCGGATCGATGCCTTCTTTCACCGTCATGTCCTCGATGGCGCCAACCATGACGTTGTTGCTGGTGGTGTAGATGGCATAGGCCGCTTCCTCCGGCGACACGCCGAGCCCGGTCGCGATCTCGCCGATGACGCGCGCGGCGGCGGCGCGGTCGAGATTCATGCGCCCGCCGAGGAAATAGTCCGGGTCGAGAATGCCGAGCACGACATTGGCATCGGTAACGGTGGGCCGCTCGCCGCCGCGCCCGTAGCAGGCCGGCCCCGGCCGGGCACCAGCGCTGTGCGGCCCGACATGCAGCATGCCGCCGCCATCGACGGCGGCGATGGAACCGCCGCCGGCTCCGACCGAGCGCACGTCGATCTTCGGAATGCCAAGCATGTCGTCGCCGATCATCGCCTCCTGCGAGACGATGAAGTGCCCGTCGCGGATTGCCGAAACATCGAAGGTGGTGCCGCCCATGTCGACGACGATGACGTTCGGCTCGCTGGTGAGCCGCTGGGCGGCAACAGGGGCCAGCGTCGGCCCGGACATGACGGAAAAGATCGGCCGGGCGATCAGGTCGCCCGGCGGCATCATCCCGCCGATGCAGTTGGCCAGCAGCAATTCATCGCGGAAGCCGGCCTCGTCCAGCGCACGGGTGAGCCTGGTCACATAGTCACTGACGATGGGCAGCAGCGAGGCATCGATCACGGTGGAGATGGCGCGGCGATATTCTCGGCCGACCGGGTTCAGTTCATGGCTGAGCGTGACCGGAACCTGCGGCCAGATCTCATGGACGATCTCGCGGGCGCGGCGCTCATGGGCGCCGTCGACGACCGACCACAGGAAGCAGATGCCGATCGCCTCCACGCCCTGCGCCTTCAGCCTCAGCGCGGCGTCCCGCACGTCCGCCTCGTTGAGAGGTTCGATGATATCACCCCGCGCACTGATCCGCCCGCGGATCTCCGCGGTATCGGCGGGCAGCACATAAGGATCGGGATAATCGAGACGCCAGTTGAAGACCGGTTTGCGCACGGCTTCCCGCAGGGTCAGGATATCCGGGTGACCGGCATTGCACAGGAAGCCCGTTCGCGCCGCCTTGCGCTCGACAAGGGCGTTCGTGGACACCGTCGAGCCATGCACGATGCGCCGGGTCTGGCCGAGGAAGGCGCCCAGGCCGAGCCCAAACGCCTCCGCGGCCAGTTTCAGCGCATTCATGAAGCCGGTTTCAAAATCCGGCGGCGTGGACGACGCCTTGAAGATGTGAAGTTGGCCCTGCCCGTCCTCGACGATGCAGTCGGTGAAAGTGCCGCCAATATCGATGGCGATGGAAAAGCTCATCGGTATGTCCGTCGGTAAGATCAGGAAGAACGGGCGGCGCGCAGGGCCGCGGTGGCATCGGCATCGAGATCCCAGCCGCCGGTCGCGGTGCTGCGGGTGACCACGACACCGTAGATGTCGCGCGCACGCTGGATGGAAACCCAGCCGCGCCGCACGGCACGCAGGACGCGCCCGGGCTCCCGCCGCAAGGGATCGCCATAGCCGCCGCCGCCGCAGGCGCGGAACAGCACCGCCTCACGCGGGGAAATGGTGATATCGCCGAAGGTGACGAGCTGGCGGATGCTGCCGTCCTCCCGGCGGTGCCAGTTGCCGGAGGTTGCCGCATCGCCGCCGCCGCGCACGCCGCGCGCCGGGGTTATGTCGCCGTCACTGCCCCAGTAGACTGTCATCTCGCCGGCCAGCGGGCGGTAGGTGCCGGCGATGCCAGGGGCGCCGTCGAACTCGCCGGCACCGCCGGAATCGACCGCGACGCGGCGCTCCTCGACCAGCATCGGGTACATCGCCTCGTTGATCTCCACCGAATCGACCGACATCTGGCCGCCGTCGCAACCGGCGCCGGAGAGCAGCCAGCCGTCATGGCCCGACAGGCCCGCGCTGCCGCCATAGCCGAGGAAGATCTGGTTCACATAGGGCTGGCCGCCCCGCGCGGCATCGCCCTGCGTCGGATCGGTGCCGGAAATCACCGCCTCGCCCAGCGCCTGAGAATAGGCGAACTCGCCCATGCCGTGCGGCTCGCCGATCTGCGAGAAGCAGCTTGCCACCGCCGTGATGAGCCGGCTGGTCAGATTGGTGGTGGCCACCGAGGTTCCGACCGGATAGGCCGGCCGACCGAGGGCGCTGCCATCCCGCAGCAGGATGCGGATGCGCGAGGCACTGCCTTCGTTGTGCGGCAATCCGGGATCGAGATTGTAGAACACGCCGATGCGGCAGGCGGCAAGCGCGGTCGCCTCGGTCAGGTTCAGCCCGCCGGGAACGCAATCCACATTGTCCGTGGCATCGACGGTGATGATGGCCTCGTCGGGATCGATACTGAGTGTGACGCGCACGGGGATCCCGTCCTCGGCGACATTGGGCACCGGATCGTGGCGGGTCTCGAACGACCATGTGCCCTTCGGCAACGCACGGATCTCGGCGATCATGCGGCGCTCGCCATAGGCCATCCATTCGCGGATGAAAGTCTTCACGGCTGCCCGGCCATAGCGATCGCACAGCTCCTTCAGCCGGCGCTCCCCGACACGGCAGGCGCCGACCTGAGCCTGATAGTCGCCGTACCACAGGTCGGACACGCGGATCTTCATCCGGCACATGCGGATGATGTCGGACTTGTCGCGGAAGTTCTCCTGAATGCGCACGCACGGAAGGTGAATGCCCTCCTCGTAGATCGTGCGGGCCTCGGGCAGGTAGGTGGTGGGGATCGGCGCACCGATATCGGCATGATGGGCGCGGGCAAGCGTCCAGAACAACGGTTCGCCCTCGAAGAACACCGGCACGCAGAGCGTCATGTCGGCGTGATGCGTATTGCCGGTGTAGGGGCAGTTGTTGATGAAGGCATCGCCCTCGCGGATATCGTCGAAGAACTCCGTAATGGGCTTGGTCGTCAGGTCGAGTGCCGTGATGTGGATGGGAATACAGTCTTCCACAGACAACAGCCGGTGATCGTATGTCAGCAACCCGCAGGAGAAATCGCGCGCATTCTTGATGACAGCCGAACGGCTCGACTTCATCAACGTAGCGTTCATCTCGCGCACAATCGCGGACAGGCGCGACGACAAAACCGAGAGCAGGAACGGCTCGATGGTTGCGGCGCCTTCTTCCGTCGCGCCGCCGTCCGGCGTTTTTCTCGTCGCCATGCGGATCCCTCTGTTGCTTTTTGCGATCAGTGATCACAGAATGCAGTCATGCTAAGCGAAGAGAGGCAGCGGCTCAAGGCCCGGACACAGGATTGTCCGGGGGGCAGGGCCAGCCCCGCGCGACAGCTTCTCAGGGAAAAGGTATCTGCCGTTGGTTGGAAGCGCCCATGCCCGGTCCCAGCGATAAGCCCGCCCACGACGCGCCGGCGCTGGAGGTCATCCGTGCCTCCCGCGATTTCGGTGCGGTGAAGGGGCTGGACGACGTCACCGTCACCGCCGCGCGCGGCGAATTTCTCACCATTCTCGGCCAGAGCGGTTCCGGGAAGACCACCCTGCTCCGCATCATCGCGGGACTGGACCATCCGACAGCCGTCGCCGCCTTGCGGATCGGCGGGCGGGATGTGCTGGGGCTGCCCCCGCACCGGCGCAACGTCACCACCGTCTTCCAGCATTATGGCCTCTTTCCGCACATGAGCGTCGGCCAGAATGTCGAGTACGGGCTGCGGCTGCGCGGCGTGGCCCCGGCCGAGCGACGGCGGCGCGCCGAGGCCGCCCTTGCCACCGTGCGCCTGACCGACAAGTTCGACCGGCGCATCCATCAGCTTTCCGGCGGCGAGCGCCAGCGCGTGGCGCTTGCCCGCTCCATCCTGACCGAGCCCGACGTGCTGCTGCTCGACGAGCCGCTCGGCGCGCTGGACGAGCGGCTGCGGCTCGACATGCAGATCGAGCTGGTGGAACTGCAGCGCCGGCTGGGCATGACGTTCGTGTTCATCACCCACAGTCAGGAAGAAGCCCTCACCATGAGCGACCGGATCGTGCTGATGCGCGGTGGCCGGATCGCACAGGAAGGCACGCCCCGCGACCTGTTCGAGCGCCCGTGCTCGCGCTTCGCGGGCTCCTTCATGGGGGTCGAGAACATCATCGACGGCACGGTGCAGGACTTTTCCGGTGGCATCGCCGGCATCGGAACGGCGGATGGCATCTTTCATGGCTTGTGGACCGGCGCCGCCCCGCCACGCACGGGCCAGAAGGCGGCGCTGCTGCTGCGGGCGGAGAAGCTGCGCATCGGCGCCGGCAGCCTTGCCGAAGGGCTCGACGGCCGCATCGCCGCCCGGATCTACAAGGGCAAATATATCGATGTCGCCGTCGAGACCCGCCTTGGCGTGCTGCACGCCCGGGCGTGGACCGACGAGGACATCGCCTCCGATACCGTGCGCATCGGCTGGTCCGCCGCCGATGCCCGATGTGTCCCCGCAGAGGGATAACGACAAGAAAAGACCTTCCGGAACCAGGAGAACAGTCACATGAACGGGAAAGACCTGACTTCGCCGTGCCTTGACCGCCGCACGCTCCTGAAGGGCGCGGCGGCCGGCGCCCTCGTGCTCGCCACCCCCGCCCTGACCGGTCGCGCGCGGGCCGCAACGCCGGTCGTGCGCATCATGGGCGTGGAGACCGCGGCCCTCAACGACTGGGCCCCCTTCGAAAAGGAAACCGGCCTCACGGTCGAGTTTACAGGCATCAATTCCGACCCCGGCATCTTCCGCCAGGAAGTGGTGGCCAACGCCGCCGGAGAGCGCATCGACATTTTCCTGATGGATGGCGGCATCGAGGACGAGCTGGGAACGAAGGGCTTTTTCACCGCCATCGATCCGGCCCGGGTCGCCGGCTGGAAGGATGCCCCTGCCGCGGTGATGAATTCGCCGCTCGCGCAGGGACCCGACGGCACGCAATACGGCATGCCCGTGGTGATGAACGCCGATTCCTTCGCCTACTACCCGGACGCGATCGGCGAGGAGGAGCCCCTGTCCTATGCCCTCCTGTTCGAGAGCGACAAGACGCTCGGCAAGGTAGCCCTGGAGAACACCTGGCTCACCTCCCTGCCGATGGCGGCGACCTACCTGAAGGTCAGCGGCAAGCAGGCGATCGGCGATCCCTCCAACATGACGCCGGACGAAGCGAAGGCCGTGGTGGACTATCTCATCGAGCGCAAGAAAGCCGGCCAGTTCCGGGCGCTGTGGTCCACCTTCGAGGAATCGATCGACCTGATGGCCCGTCGGGAAGTGGTGGCCATCAACTGCTGGGAACCCGCCGTGAAGGAACTGCGCAAGCAGGGCAAAGACGTGCGCTATGCCTTTACCAAGGAAGGCTACAACAAGTGGATGATCTGCGCCTACGTGCCGAAGGAAGCGGCGGACGGCGAGCGGGCGGCGATCGTCTACAAGGCGCTCGCAGGCTTCCTCGGCGGCGCCTATGCAGCGCAGATCGCCATTCTGCGCGGCTATGCGACCGCAAACGCAAAGGCCGGGCTGGCTTTCGCCAAGGCCGAGAAACTGCCGGCCGACGAAATTCAGGCGATCGAGGACAATATCGCCAAGATCGAGAAGAAGTTCGCTGCCCCGCTGTTCTGGCAGAATGCCGCTCCCGCGCACATTCAGGCCATCGAGGCTGAGTGGGAACGCTTCCGCCAGGCCTGAGCCGGCGCCTTTCGCCCATCCCTGCGGTGGCGGCCGGGCCGCCACCCATTCTTTTTTCCGTTCAGCGATAAGCGGGCCGATGCTGCGCGCCACCCTTGCTCTGTTCATCACCCTCTGGGTCGTCTTCGTGGTGGCGCCGGTGGTGCTGCTGATCGTGTGGTCCTTCGTGGAAATGAAGGACTACCGCTTCACGCTCGATTTCGGCACCGCCGCCTATGAAGCCGTGTTCGGCTCCGGCCGCTATGAGGTTACCCTGCGCACGCTGCGCATCGCCGCGACCGTGACGCTGATCGAACTCATCCTCGCCATTCCCTTCGCACTGTGGCTTGCCAAGGGAGCGCGTTCGGCTGTGCTGAAATCCATGGTGCTGGCACTGCTGACCGTGCCGTTTTTCATCAGCCTTGCCTCGCGCACCATCGTCTGGCGCTCGGTGCTGTCGCGCACCGGGCTGGTGAACACGGCGCTGATGCAGGCCGGCATCATCGACCAGCCCCTCGACTGGCTGCTGTTTTCGGAATTTTCCGTGCACCTCGGCCTTCTGGCCCCCTCTTTTCCCACCATGGTGCTGCCCGTTTTCCTGTCGATCTCGCTGATCGACGATGAACTGATCGAAGCCGCACGCGATATCGGCGCATCGCCGGGCCGGGTTTTCCGCGATGTGGTCCTGCCGCTGGCCATGCCCGGCATCATCGCCGGCATCATCTTCACCTTCGTGCCGCTGCTGGGCGAAACCGTCGTGCCGCAGCTGCTCGGCGGGGGACGGGTATCGATGCTGGGCGCCTCCATCACCAGCCTGTTGCAGGTGCTGAACTACCCGGTGGCGGCGGCGCTCTCCACGCTGGTGCTCGGCATGCTGGCTGCCCTGTCCCTGATGCTGCGGCTCATCGGCGGTGGCTCGGTGGCAGCCGTGTTCGAAGGGATGAAGCGATGACCGCCGCCGCAACGCCCTCCGGCCAGTCCGCTGTCAGCAACGCGACGGTCCATCCGGTGCAACCCTATCCTGTGCAAGCCCGTCCGGTGCAGGTCCGTGCCGGGCGGCTGGAGCGGCGGCTTGGCACGCTGGCCGCCGTCGCCGGTTTCGGCATGATCGCGCTCACCTATGCGCCGATGCTCTGGCTTGGCATCATGTCGGTCAGCGCCGATCCGCTCGGCGGCCTGCCCGGCCCCTTCACGCTGCAATGGTACGGGCGGCTGTTCGCCGATACCCGCTGGGTGGGGCCGCTGATGGCCAGTCTCGGCTGCGGCGCGGTGGTGGGGCTGGCCTGCGCCGCCTCCGGCCTGCTGGTGGCCCGCGCCCTGCCGCACCTGAAAGCACGCGGCGCACTGCTGCTCGCCTTCCTTGCCCCGCTGTTCATTCCCGGCGTGTTGCTCGGTGCCGGCCTCTTTCTCTATCTGCGCGTTTTTCTCGGCCTGCGTCTGGGCTGGTGGTCGGTGTTTCTGGCCCATTTCTGCTGGGCCTATCCGTTCGCCCTGCTGGCGCTGCTGGTAACGACGACACGTTTCGACACACGGCTGAACGACGCCGCCGCCGATCTCGGTGCCGGCCCGTGGCGGCGGTTCGCCGACATCGAGTTTCCGCTCATCATGCCGGGCGTGGTTTCGGCAGCGCTGTTCGGTTTCCTGCTGTCGTTCAACGAACTCTCACGCACCATCCTGCTGCGCGGCACCACGACCACGCTGCCACTGTTCGAGTGGGCGCAGGCAACCTCCCATTCCTCCAACGTGCCGCTGATCTTCGCGCTGGCAACGCTGGTCCTGATCGCCAGCCTGACGCTGATCGGCATCTCGTTCTGGCTGCTGTTTGGACGGGGGACGAACCGTTAGACATCCCCCGCCCCTGCTGTAAACTCGCTGCGAGACCGAGAACGGCCGCCGGGGGAGAGACGGGCGATGGTGACGGGGGCACGTGCAGCCGGTGGGCGGGGACGCGCTGGCAGGGCGGTCGCGTGCGTGGCTGCAATGGTGGCCGCGCAGGCACTGGCCGGCGCAAGACCGGCACAGGCCCAGTCTTTCTGGGACAGCACCATCAGCAACACCCACTGGTACGTCACCGTTCCGCAGATGCTGGCCTATGCGACATCGGGCGGCAGCTTCTCCAATCCCGTTGCGATCGGCGACCAGACCCTGTGGACACTGGGAAGCTCTGAAAATGGCGCGTTCACGGGCAGCAGCAGTGCCACGCTGAAGATTGGCCCCATCACCACGGTTTCCGATTCCGACATACAGGGCAACGTTACGCCGGACGGCCAGATCACCATGGTCTTCACGCCCACCACCGGCGGTCCCACGACAATCGGCATCGGCCAGATGCAGGATGTCGGCGGCGTGACGACCATGGAAATGCAGATGATTACCGGCACCACACTGCTGGTAAGTCACTGGGCCTACATGGTGCCTTATGATCCGGCGACCTTCACGCCGCCGCAGGCACAGGCGGTGCCCAGCAACCTGTCACCCCAGTGGGCATGGACGGCCGGCACTCCATGGCGGATCGCCAGCCCGGAAGCCTTCGGCAGCGACGAGCCGGGCACGTTCATTATCACCGACTACAAGAGCGGCTATTTCTGGGGCGAAGGCATCCGCCCCGATGGCACCAGCTTCACGCTGCTCGGCTCCGTCACTCCTCAGGGCCGGGTTCTGTTCAACACCCTGACGGATGGCGAACTCGCCAGCCTTTATGGCGGCATTTCCGGCGATGCCGCCACGGCGCAGATGCTGCTCGGCAGTTATGATTCCTCTGCCCTTTTCACCGGCGACCTGACCTATGCCTTCGTGGTGCCGCCCTATGCCTTGTCAGTCGCCGAAACGGGAACGCTCTCCGCAACCGGCGCGGCGCAGGCGCTTTATGCGATTGCCGGCACCCAGACCGGGCTGACCGGCGACATGGCGCCGGTTACCCGCCTTCTGAACGACCTGTCAGGACCGGCCCTTTCGGCGGCCATCAGCCAGACCGTGCCGGTGCTGGCGGGTTCGGCCTCTCAGGCGACGGCAAACATCCAGCGCATGTTGGGGCAGGTAGTGCGCGACAGGCTCTCCGACCCGTCCGGCGGCCATTTCTGGCTTCTCCCGCTTGGCGGAGCGGGCAGCCAGACCGCCAGCGGCGGCGTACCCGCCTATGTCTTCAGCGGCGGTGGCCTTGCGCTGGGCACGGAGACGGCGGACGCGGTGGCGGGCGTGCGCGCAGGCGCCATGTTCGCCTTCACATCCAATGCCATTTCCGCCCAGACCGACGTCGGCAGCGCCAGCATGGCGAGCGGCTCGGCCAACGTGGATTCCTATGTGCTCGGCGTCTATGGCGCTTTCACTCTGCTGCCTGCGCTGGAGCTTTTCCTGCAGGCAAACGGCGGCATAAACGATACCGCTACACGGCGCTCACTGAACTTGCTGGCAGCAACCGCCGAGGCCGATTATGTGAGCAAATCCGCCCAGATCAGCGGAGGCCTGCGCCGGACCGTGAGGATCAGCGATGGCTTTGCACTGCTGCCCGCCGTCCGACTGGACTATCTGGCCGTTGCCGCCGACGGATATCAGGAAAGCGGCGCCTGGCCACTGAACCTTTCAGTTCAGTCCCAAGCCTATCAGGAACTCTATGTCACCGGCGAAGTAGCCGCCCGCCTGCGGATAACGGAGGCGCTTGAGCTGACCGCCCGCGGCAGCGCCGGCTACAATACACTGGAAACAGCCGGCCGGATCAGCGCCGCGTTCGCCGGCGGCGGCGAGGCGTTCGTCACTAACGGGCTCGACGCCTCGCCGTGGCTGTTCACGGCCGGCGCCGGGCTGGCCTCCGTGGTGACGGACAGGCTGAACCTGTCCGTACAATACGACATGCAGGCAAGCCCTTCCGGCTATCTCAATCAGGCCGGTTCGCTGCGGCTGAAAGTAAGCCTCTGAGCCCCGTCCCACACGGGACGTGTCCGTAAGGCTGATGTCAGCAGGCGCAGCTATATTTCCTCTCAATGAACGCGGCAGCCAATTCTGGCCCGCAAGAGAGGATAACGACAATGAACATGAACGCTGAAGCAGTTGCCCTGAATGACAAAATACTGGAAAGCGTGAACGGCGGCATCGATGTCGTCAAGATGCTTGAAAATATCGGCGAATCCACTGTCGAGGGCGCGAAGACCGGCGCAAAGATCGGCATTTATGGCGGACCGGTCTTCGCCTTCGGCGGCATGGGCGCCGGCGCGCTCATGGGTGCCATGAACGGGGTCAAGGACGCCGCCCGCGACTGCGTCAAGAGCCTGATCGGCTGAGACCCGCGCCGCATGAAACGCCCCGCC
>DAIPYB010000003.1:0-23826 GCA_036782955.1 Pseudoxanthobacter sp.
CTGGTGATCGCGGTCGGGGCGCATCTCGCGAGCATGGCCGGCGGCCGGCAGGAAGCCCACCATGGCTAAGGCAACCCGCTCCAAGAGCAAGACGACCGCCGCAAACGTCAGCGTACCGCAATCGCGGGAAGAGGCTGCCGCGGCGGTCGCGCGCATCGGTGAGCTCAACCGAGAATTTGGCCGGATCGCGGCCTACATGAACGACAAGATGGCGGCGATCAAGGCCGATCACGAGGCACGGTCGGCACCGCTGGCAGTGGAGGCCGCGCGGCTCACGGATGGCGTCAAGATCTGGGCCGAGGCCAACCGGTCGGAGATCACAAATCAGCGCATGACGAAAACCGTCGACCTTGCGACGGGCACCATATCGTGGCGCTTCGCGCCGCCGAAAGTCACCGGCATACCGCGCGGGAAGGAGGATCTCGCTGCCCTGATCGAGACGATCCGGGCGATGGGATTTCGGCGGTTCATCAGAACCGAAGAAAAGATCAGTCGCGAGGCGATGCTCGCGGATCCGGAAAAAGCAAAGACAATTCCGGGAATCAAGATCGGCACGGCGGGCGAGGATTTTATTGTTGAGCCGTTTGAGGTCGAGCTTTCGGCGGAAGGAGGTGCGTCATGACCACTAATCCTGTCGAAAAAATCTGCATGGCCGAAATCACCCCCGAACTTGCGGCGGAAATGCTCGCCGTGCTGCGGAAGATCCGCAACGCCGCGACGCTGGTGCATGCGCGCGGCGCGGTCATCGTAGAGGCGCCCGTGATGCAGCGGGTGCGTGGTGTGCTGGCTGCGGCCGGCGAGATCGGAGGTGCGAAATGACTACGAAGGCAGACGCGATCCGCGCCCGCATCGCCGCGCTGCGAGCAAAAACGACCGCGCGCGGCTGCACGGAGGCAGAGGCCATGGCGGCGGCGGAAAAGGCCGCGGCACTGATGGCTGAGTACGGTATCGCCGAGGGCGATCTCGATTATGACGTGGCCGGCCGCCCCATCGGCGGCCGGCGCGGCCCGATCGACGATCTGTGGAATGCTGTCGCCGTCTACTGCGATTGCACGTGCTGGCTCGACCAGCCAGATGCGCGCGGTGCCCGACGGATGGTCTATTTCGGCGCTGCCGGCGCTGTTGAAATCGCCGGCTATGTCCATGACATTATGGAGCGAGCCTACCGCACCGGCCTCGCCGCATACCGGGCCAGCCCTGACTATCAGCGGCGGCGACTGCCCCGCACGCGTGCTGCCGCCGCACGCGCATGGACCGTCGCTTATGTCGCCGCGATGACTAAGCGTCTTGTTGAGGGCCTCTGGAAGCGCAACGGCTCTCCACGGGACTTCCGCGCGCTTTTGCTGCGCCGCGAACATGACCTGAGGGCGGCGGCCGTCCGCCTGCACGGCCTCGATCTCCGCTTGCTGCCGGCGTTGCCCGATGCCCATGGCCGCAGGCTCGACGCCGCGCGCCGCGCTGCGGAGGATCATGCGGCCTCCACGCAGATCGAGGCTGGCGTGCGCGCGGCGGAAATCCGGGGGGCGCTGTCATGAGCCTCCCCTATCTCCACGATGACTCCGTGCGCCTGCACGACTATCGCACGTCCGTGCCGGCGGATGCCGGCCAGCTTGCTCGCCTGCGCCGTGCCGTGCAGGCCGCCCGCCGGGCGCAGGGTCTCGATGACGTGACCTATCGTGACCTGCTCGCCGGCATCACCGGCAAGCGATCCTCGACCGCCTGTACGGCTGCTGAGCTGATGCGGGTGCTCGATGCGCTTAATGGCAAGGGCGGCGCGCCTGACGATGGCGGCGTGTCGGCAGCGCATGGCCGGGTGCCGGCTGACAGTGACATGGCGCGCAAGGTGCGGGCGCTTGTGCTCACACTCTGGTCCCTTGGCGCGTGGGATGATCCCACCGAGGCGGGTATCGCGGCATTCGTGCGGCGCCAAGCCGGGGTCGATGATCTGCGCTGGCTGACGCCCGAGCACTACACATCGGTGATCGAGGCTCTGCGCGCCATGTGTGCGCGGGCCGGGCTCGAACTGCGACCCCGCGAACGCACGGCGGTGGCCGAGATCAAGCTGGCACGCGCGCAGCTGGCGCGGCTGGAAGCCGCCGGCGTTCCGGCCGGCGCGTGGCCGGCCATGGTGGCGCGGGTTACGGACCTGTCGGACGCGGCCCGGCGCCGGCTGATCCGGGACATGGGTGCGGCGATCCGGAGGGCGCGGCCATGACAGCGGCGGAGGTTATCGCCCGTTGCCGTGATGGCGAGGTGCTGATGCTGACGTTGTCGGCCGACGCCCCGCCATGCTGGCACCTTGAACCCTCCGCCATGGCTGTGCCGGCGGAAGTCGCCGCGCAGGCCACGGCCAGCCTGCGCCCGCTCGGCGGTGCCTTTGCGTTCGGCCCGCCGCAGATCTGGGGAGGGGCGTGACCTCATGTGCCTCCCGATCGTCACCGGACATGCGCTCGAGCGATATATCGAGCGCGGCAGCCGCCAGATCCTGACGGTGCTGCGCGACGGCCGCATTGATCGCGAGGCGACGCGCGAGGCCATTGGAACGCTGTGCCAACGTGGCGCCCGGCTGGGCGCAACGGGCGTGCGCTATGACGGCGTGCGGTTCGTGATGTTGCCATGGGTGAACGGCGGCGTCGTGACGCGGGCCGTTATCGTGACGGCGCTGCCCCTGCGATGGAGGCATGAATGACCGCGCGCGGCGGGCTTCCGCCCCTACTTGCGGAGATAGCCGAGGTTGCCGGGGCCTCGGCCGCTTATGTGCTTGGCCGCAAATATGCCTGCCGGGCGCGCATGATCCCGCAGGTATCGCGGTTGCACGACCGGCACTGGCTGGTGCTCGATGTCGGCTGGGACGCGGCGCGCGCCATTGCCGACCGGTTTTCTCCGGACACGCTCGAATTTCCGGCATTCATGATCTCGGAAGCCCGCCGCCGCCGGCGGGCTATCGCCGAGATGGCCGATGACGGCGCATCGCGGCGTGACATCGCGCGCCGTCTCGGGCTAGATCGGCGCACCGTGCAGCGCACCCTCCGGCGCGGTGCATCTGCGCCGGACCTCCCGCTGTTCGACCCGCCCAAGGGCGACTGACGCAAGCGGTGGCAGATGCCGCCGTGGCCGATTATCACCTTATCCGGGACTGTCGGGCAACGCTGTCCGGATGGTCCCCATGCTCAACAAAGCCTCCCTTTCGCGCCTCGAAGGCGTCCACCCGCATCTTGTCGCCGTCATCAAACGCGCGGACGAGATCGCCTCCGCCGAGGCCGGCTTTGCATTCCAGGTCACGGAAGGGGTGCGGACGCCTGGCCGGCAGCGAGCCCTTAAGGCCGCCGGCGCCAGCACCACCCTCAATTCCCGGCACATTCCCGCACCGAATGGCTTTGCCCATGCGGTCGATCTTGCCGTCTACATTTCCGGCCGGCTGAGCTGGGAGGTGCCTGTCTACAGCCACCTCGCGGATATCGTGAAGGGGGCGGCGGCGCAATTCGGCACGCCGATCGAATGGGGCGGCGACTGGAAGTCGATCCATGACGGGCCGCATTTCCAGCTGCCGTGGGCCGTATATCCCGGCTCAGCCTCCATCGAAGACGCTCCGGCCGCGCCCCTGCCCCGCGATCTCCAGACCCTCGTCATCGGTGCAGCCGGCGCAGCAGTTATCGAGCTGCAAACCGCGCTCAATGTCTGTGGCGACGCATCCCTCGTCGTGGATGGGCATTTCGGCCCGAGGACGCTTGCGGCCGTGCGGGCGGCACAGGCGAGGAAAAGGCTGAAGGTGACCGGCGTCGCCGATGCGGCCCTGCGTCGGGCAATCGGCCTGCCGGTCGCCTGATGCGCTCTCCCTAAAAAAGGAACACGACATGTTTCACTTCTTTCGCTTCCGGACGGGCTTCGCGCTGTTTCTCATCGCCGCGGCCTGCGCCCCGTTCTGCGTCGCCCTGCCGGCGGCGCAGGCAGCCGACATCATCGTGGGTGGTGGTGCGGCCTCCAACCGCGTGGCGGCCTTCATGGATATCGCCAGCGCCGCGGGCTGGGGCTTCCTTTCGGCGGCATCGGTGCCCATTTCGATCGCCTTGTCCGCGATCGGCCTCAAATGGGCCCGCGCATGGGGTGTCGAGACCGACGAGGCGCTGCGGGAACGGCTCGAAACGGGGATCCGAAACGCCGTCGATGCCGCCGTTGCCGGCCGGGGAATCGCGGTTGCGTCGCTGGCGCCCGGAGGTGCGACTGCGCAGGCGGTGGTGGCCGATGCGGCGGCCTATGTCGGCCAGCACCTCGGCGACACCGTGCGGGGGCTGCGCGGCGACCCCGGCGACGCGGCCGCGCTGCAGCAGATCGTGGCGGCGCGCCTGCCGGCCCTGATCCGCGATGATGCGCGCCGCGGATCTCTCCCGCCGGCCAATGCAATCTGACAATGGCCGTCGCCGGGGTGTTCCGGCGACGGCCTTTAGCTTGCTGCCACGGGCGGCCGGCGTTGCCGCCGGGACAATGACGAGGGGCGAATGCTCGATGGGCCGGACTTTAGCGATGTGGTGGCGATCGGGGCCGTCGTGCTCGATTACACGCTGCGGGCGCTGCCGATTGCGATTGCGTTGCTGGCGCTGATCAGGACGCAGCAGACGGCACGGCGCCAGGAAGCAGCCGCGGCCGCGCAGCGAGACCAGGCGGCGATCCTCGGGCGCATCGCTCGCCTCGAAGAGGATATCGGGGCGGACGGAGGCAGGCAGGAGGCGATGTACGAGGACTTTTCGCGGCGGCTGGCGCGCGTGGAGACCCAGATCGAGCAGATGCCATCGCGCGACATGGTGCACCGCGTCGAACTCGGCCTGCAGGACGCGCGCGGGCAGATCAGCGGCCTTGCGCAGTCCCTGTCCGGGCTGTCGGCCGCAACCACCCGCATTGAGGATTACCTGCTGAGGGGCGCGCGGCCGTGAGCGATAATGGCGATAATTACGCTACCGACCAGATGAAATCCCGCCGCCTTGCCACTCTGCGCCTGCTGGTGGAGAACGATGGCGGGGGCAACGAATCCACGATCAAGGTGGGGCTGGTGCGACTGGGCTTCCGGGGACGCCTCGTCGCCGATGGCGTCATCCGCGAGGATCTGCGCCACCTTGAGGCGCACGATCTCGTGCGTATCGACCTCTATCAGGGTGTGATGGTGGCGGAGCTGACCCGGCGCGGCGCCGCCTATCTTGCGCGCGAGATCGATCCCGTCGCCGGCATCCAGTACCCGCGGGCGGGTGTCTGATGGCGCGGCCGTCCAAGATTGACCGGTTGCCGGCACCGTTGCGCGAGGCCATCGGCGATCTGCGCCGCGACGGGCATACCATCGACCAGATCCTTGCCCACCTGCACGCGCTCGGCGCCACCGAAATCAAGCGGTCTGGTCTGGGCGAGCACATCAAGCGCCTCGACGAAGTGGGCGCAGAACTGCGACAGGAACAGGAAATCGCACGGGCGCTGATCGAGCAGATCGGCAGCGAAGAGGTGATGGACGACAAGCTGTTCCGTCTGAACGTGCAGATGTTGCAGGGGGTGCTGCTCAAACTGCAGCTGGCGGCGCGCGGCGGTGAACTGGAGCTGACGCCGCCCGATGTCGCCGCACTCGCGAAGACGCTGCAGCAGCTGGCGTCGGCATCCAGGTCGGACGTCGAGCGTGTGACGCGACTGGAAAAGCGGGCTGCAGAGCGCGCGCTGCGGCAGGCCGAGGCGGCCGTCCGCGAGGAAGCACGGGCGGCAAAGGCGGCGGGCAAGGCGCTGACGCCGGAGACAATCCTTGCGCGCATCCGGGGGATCTATGGTGGGTGAGACCCTGCTTCTGCCGTATCAGGCTGCATGGATGAAGGATGACGCGCGCCTGAAGCTGGGAATGTTCGCCCGCCAGACCGGCAAGACATTCACGACGACGCTGGAATGCGTCGTGGATTGCCTGATTGCGGAGGCGTCCGGCAGGCGTGCCCGCTGGGTGATTCTGTCGCGCGGCGAACGGCAGGCCAAGGAGGCTATCGACGAGGGCTGTAAACGCCATCTGTCCGCTATTAACGAGGCGTTCGAGGTGTTCGAAACCGAATGGGAGGGGCTATCCGGTGCGCGTTATCGTGCGCTCGAGATCGCCTTTCCGGGCGGAAGCCGCATCACGGCTCTGCCGGCAAATCCCGACACGGCCCGGGGTTTCTCGGCATCTGTGTTCCTCGACGAGTTTGCGTTCCATAAGGACAGCCGCGAGATCTGGAAGGCGCTGTTCCCGGTAATTTCCGCTGGGCATAAACTGCGCGTCACCTCGACGCCGAACGGCAAGAGCAACAAATTTTATGAGCTGGCGACCGGTGAGAACGATGGCTGGTCGCGGCATATCGTTGATATCTACCGGGCAGTTGCTGATGGCCTGCCGCGCGATATCGAGTTCCTGCGACGGGGTATCAGCGATGACGATGCGTGGGCGCAGGAATATGAGCTGAAGTGGCTCGACGAGGCCAGTGCGTGGCTGCCCTATGAACTCATCACCGCCTGCGAGCATTCCGACGCCGGCGATCCCGCTGGCTATCAGGGTGGCGTCTGCTTCGTCGGCCGCGATATCGGCCGGCGCAACGACCTCCATGTGATCTTTGTGTGGGAGCAGGTTGGCGATGTGCTCTGGGAGCGCGAGCGGGTGGAGCAGAAGCGCGCCACCTTTGTCGACATGGATGAGGAGTTTGACCGCATCATGCGGACGTACCGCGTGGCGCGAGCCTGTATCGACCAGACTGGCATGGGCGAAAAAGTGGTCGAGGATGCTTACCGCCGCTATGGCGCGCGCATCGAGGGCGTGTTGTTCACGGGCCCGAACAAGCTGATCATGGCGACCGCCGGCAAGGAGCGGTTCGAGGATCGGACCGTGCGGATTTCGGAGGGTGATCCTGCTCTGCGATCCGACCTGCACAAGTTGCGCAAGGTCGCATCGGCCACCGGTACCCCGCGATTTGTCGCGCAACGCGATGACGATCATGCGGACCGGACGTGGGCGGCATTTTTGGGCATTCACGCAGCCGGAAATCCCGGTGGCGGGCCGGTCGACGTGGTGCAGCGCGATCGCCCCGGCGATGAGATGAGCGGCGGTTATGGTTTCGGGGACACGTCCCTCGACGATTATCTGAGGATGTGACATGACCGAAATCGGCGCTCGCACCCCGCTCACGGCCGAGATCGCCGCCGTCGCCCGCGATCCGATGGTACCTCTTTATCAGGAGACGCTGTCGCCGCGGGATGAGACACTGGCGCGGCGCGGCGGCCGCGACGTGGGGTTTTACGACGAGATCCGGCGCGACCCCCACGCCCATGCTGTGCTGCAGAAGCGCACGGCTGAGGTCGTCTCGCGCGAATGGACCGTGACGCCGGCATCCGGCCGGCGAAGGGACAGATACGCGGCAGATCTCGTGTCCGGACAGATCGGGGCGATGGCCTTCGACCGCCTCACCATGGGATTGATGGAGGCCGTCCTGAAGGGCTATGCCGTCGCAGAGGTCATCTGGGCGCATGAGGGTACGGAGTGGCGCGCGGATGTACGGATGCGCCGGGCTCAGCGGTTCCGCTTCACTGCGGCCGGTGAGGTGCGCCTCATCACCCGGGACGCCATGCTGCACGGCATGGCCGTGCCGGATCGTCGGTTCATCGTCCATCGCTACGCCATCGACCACACCGATGATGACCCTTACGGCCTTGGGCTCGGATCAGTGCTGTTCTGGCCGGCGTGGTTCAAACGCCAGGTCCTGTCCTACTGGCTGCGGGCGACCGAGAAATTTGCGGCACCGACGCCGATCGCCACGTATTCCGGTGACTATGACGAGATCCGCCAGAAACAGGTGCAGGAGGCGCTGCGCGCGGCTATGAACGGCGGCGGGCTCGTCGTGCCGGAGTCGGTCAAGGTTGATTTGCTGGAGGCGATGAAGGCGGCCGGCGGGTCGCACGGCGATCTTGCGCGCTATCTCGACGAGATGATGTCCGAGGCCGTCCTTGGCGAGACGCTGACCACGTCGGCCGGTGACAAGGGCGCCCGCGCCCTCGGGGAAGTGCACAATGGCGTGCGCCTGGCGATCGCTAAGGCGGATGCCGATCTCGTATGCGCGACCCTCAACCGGACACTCGTGCGCTGGATCTGTGCGCTCAATACGCCGGAGGCGAAGCCCCCCACCGTCTGGCGCGACTTCTCCGAGCCGGAGGATCTCGACAAGCGCGCCGAGCGCGACACCAAAATCAAGGGCCTCGGCTTTCGGCCCAGCCTCGGGTACATCATCGAGACTTATGGCGGCGATTGGAACGAGACGCGGCCGGAAGCCGTCCCGCCGGCTACCGCCGCGTTGTTCGCCGATGCCGCCGACGCTATGCCGACCGATGCCGCGGCGGATCGGCTTGACCGCGCCGCGCAGCCTATCCTTGATCGCATGATCACGCGGATCAGGACCGAGGTGATGGCCGCGACATCGCGTGAGGATCTGGCGGAGCGCCTGCTGGCGATCCTGCCGGATCTCGATGTCGCCGATCTTGCCGGCGTAATGGAGCTTGCCATTCAGGAGGCGCAGCTGACCGGCCGTGCGGCGGTACTTGAGGAAGCCTCTGCCCGCGAGGGCGCCTGATGGCGGTGGCCGGCGTCAATCTGGAGTTTGCGGAGCAGATTGCGTTCCTGCGCCGCAAGGTCGCCCTTCCCACCGAAAAATGGGATGATCTGCGCCACGGCGCCCACGTCCGCGCCGCCTCCATCGCCGGTGTCACCAATGTCGCACTGATCGAGGACGTCTATCGCGCTCTGATCGATCATGCCGGCGATTACGAGGCGTTCAAAGCCAACTTCGACGATCTGATCGAGGCCGCCGGCTGGGCACCGCGCGGACGCGGCGACACCGAGACGCAGCAGCGCGCATGGAGGGCGCGACTGATCTACAACACCAATATGCGCACGTCCTACATGGCCGGTCGCTATGAGCAGATGACTGACCCGGACATGCTGCGCATGCGGCCGTGGTGGCGGTATCGGCACAATTTTGCGCGCCATCCTCGCAAACATCACCTCGCGCTGGATGGGCTCGTACTTGCAGCCACGAACCCGTGGTGGCGTGTCTACTACCCACCGAATGGATGGGGCTGCCATTGCGATGTGGAAAGTCTCAGCGATGCGGACCTGCGGCGCATGGGGCGCAGTGGTCCGGATCCCGTGCCGGCCGGCGATCCCGTGCGGGCGACAGACCCGCGCACCGGCCAGCCGGAATTGCGCTGGCCGGGCATCGATCGGGGATGGGAGTACAATGTCGGGCTGGTGTCGATTACCGGGCTGGTGCCGCGCGAGCTACAGGAGCCGCTGCCCGCCTATGCCGGGCCGGCTGCGCCGTTGCCCCGACCGGATCGCGCCCTGCCGCCCCTGCCACCGGCCAGGCCGGCGGACGAGGCGCGGCTGATGCCGGCCGGGCTGCCGGACGAGGATTATGTCGATGCGTTTCTGTCGGAGTTCGGGGCCGCGCGCGGCAAGCCCGGCGCGTGGCGCGACCCGTCCGGCGGTGTAGTGACAATCGGCGAGGAGATGTTCCAGCAGCGCGATCCTGA
This sequence comes from Pseudoxanthobacter sp., assembly GCA_036782955.1. Classification (GTDB taxonomy): domain Bacteria; phylum Pseudomonadota; class Alphaproteobacteria; order Rhizobiales; family Segnochrobactraceae; genus Pseudoxanthobacter. The sequence goes on from DAIPYB010000003.1 coordinate 9,568, forward strand.
CGGTAACGTGCTGCGCTGGAAGGTCGCTAAGCTCGGCCGCGAACGCTATGTGCGCCTGATGGCCGATACCATCCGTGATCCGGACGAGATCTGGGTGGATTGGGCGGAGACCTCAAGTGGCGCCGTCCTGCGGCGCGCATATGTTCGCCGCGTCGCCCTTCCGAATGGGCAGGCGATCTTCCTCCGGTATCAATGGACCGCGGCTGGCTGGACAGGGATTACGGCGTTCGACGCGACAGATCGCTATGTTGGCCGCCAAAGGCGTGGCGCCCTACTGTACAGGAGGGAGGATTGATAGCGATCAGGATGCCGTGCTGCCCCGTCATCCTCCCCCGCGCATTTCAGATCATGGCAACTTGTTTGCTGACCGGAGGATGATCGCCTCTGAAAGAATAGGCCTGCCTGCCGGATGAAACAAGGGAACGCACCATGACCGGCGCGCAAATCACGGTCGATGACGGGGCGGTGCTCGCCGCCCTTGAGCGCCTCATCACTGCCGGCCGCGATCCGTCGCCGGCCCTGAAGGCGCTCGGCGAGGCTATGGTCAATACGACCAAGGAGCGCCTGCGCACCACGAAGCGCAGCCCGGCGGGCGTGCCGTGGACGGCGCTGTCGCGGGCCTATGCCCGCCGCAAGCGCGGCCCGGGCATCCTTGAGGAGACCGGCGAGTTGCGCGGCAGCCCGCGCTGGCAGCTGGATGGCCTTGCCGCCCTGCTGGTGGGAACCAACCGTAAGCACGCACGCGTCCACCAACTCGGAGCCGACATCCGGATGCCGGAGCGCCGGCAGTCGGTGTACCACCGGTACAATGCGCGTGAGCGCGAGTTCGAGGCGCGCTTTGCGCCACGAGGCCGGGCGACCATTGAGCGCGAGGTGTCGGTGGGTGCCCATGTCATTCGGATCCCCGCGCGGTCCTTCTTGGGCGTTTCCGACGCCGACCGGGTGTCGGCAGCCGAGGCGGTGGAGATGCTGCTCAGCGATGCGTGGGACGGGCAATAGGCGGCAATTTGCGCCGCCACCAGAGGGTGACAAATGCAACCGGCCTCGTACTCTCAATGCATGGGAGAATCAGCCGCGCACCTTATTCTGACGCTTGAAACCCGGGAGCCTATCGAGCTCTCTGCGTTCGTTGGCGCATTCACCTCACTCGGCAATGAGTTCGAGCGGTTCCTGCGTGACGAGCACCCCGAATTGCGGGGGGATGTAAAGTTCTTCGTCAAGGAAATCCGCAAGGGCTCGATCGAGGCGGATATCATTCCGATGTTCACCGCTGTCGCGGTCCCCCTCATTGGTCAGCTTGATCAGGTGATGATCGTTGAGGACTTTGCGAAGCGATGGAGTGCGCGCCTTAGGGCATTCCTGACGGGCAACGTCGCCGAACAGCCGAAGACAAAGGGGGAGCTCCGGGATTTTTCCGATGCCGTGGCGGCGATTGCGACCGATCCGGACGCATCCAGCAAGCTGAGCACCGCGACATTTGAGAAAGATACCGGCAATACAAAAATCAGGGCGGCGTTCATCTTCGATACGCAAGCGGGTCGGATAGTCCAAGAGCAGATCATGGCCAGGCAAGCCGAGCTGGCGGCACGGCGGAATGACAATTACGAACGTGTCCTGATGGTGTTCACTCGCCCGGACATCAATCAGTCGAAGCTCGGGAGGAAATCCGGCGAACTGGTGCGCATCGAGGAGCTTTCGGAGAAGTCGCTGGCACTCATGTATGGCTCCGAGCTTGCGGAGCAGCGCATCAAGTACGAGATGCGCGAAACGTCGGACAACATCTTCAGGAAGGGCTTCGTGGTCGATGTGGCGGTTCAGGCGGTGAACGGCAATCCGGTCGCCTACAGCGTCACCGGTGTCCATCAGGTTATCGATCTGGAATAAAAGCCCGTCAGCGGCCATTTTCACCCGGCGGGCCCGAACCCCGCCGGATTTTTTTGAAACCGGATTTGAAGCGGCTGAATGCCATTACGGGGCAATCCATGGCGCGTCGAAGCCACACCCCGCCGAGGCGGCGCTTTACGGGCTTGCGGTTGTGATCTTGCCGGGTGAATGTCCGCCATCGATGGGCATGGCAAGCCTTGCCCGCCTGCGGCGGCATTTGCCGCCCTAAATCGAATCGCCGCGGGCCGGCACTCTGCCCGGCATGGCGAACGAAATCGAAATCTTCCGGACCGGCACCCACTCACCGCTGAAAGGCGCGGCGCTGACATTCGGCGTCGCCGAGCTTGAGGCGATTGCGGCATCTTACGATCCGGCGAGCTACGAAGCGCCGATCGTCGTCGGGCATCCGGCGCTCGATGCGCCGGCCTACGGCTGGATTGCCAGTCTGCGCGTCAATGGTGACCGCCTGCTGGCGACCCCGAAGGATGTCGATGTACAGTTCGCCGCTGCTGTGCGCGAAAAGAAGTACAAGCGCGTTTCCGCCTCATTCTGGCCTCCTGTCGCCCCCAACAACCCGACGCCGGGCAAGTGGGCGCTCAAGCACGTGGGATTTCTCGGCGCCGCTGCGCCCGCCGTAAAGGGGCTGAAGCCCGCGCAGTTCGCCGACGATGACGGCGCGCTGGAATTTGCCGACTGGCAGACCGTGTCCGTCGTGCGGTCCATGTCGCAGATGTTTGCCCGATTGCGCGACTGGATCGTGGATCGCGACGGCCTCGAGCAGGCGGACAAGATCCTGCCCGACTGGCAAATCGATGGCCTGAAAGAGACCGTCGCCGGCATGGGCGATGACCTACCGGCACCCGCCTTTGCCGCCCCCACCCCTCCCGAGGAAAACCCCATGACGACACCGACCAGCCCGGCCCAGGCCGCGCCGGATGCGGCTGAGATCGCCCGCCGCGAACAGGCGCTGGCGGCCCGCGAGGCGGCGTTTGCCGAGCGCGAGGCAGCCGTGCGCAACGCCGAACGGCGGCTGCGGCACGATGAGGACGCCGCCGCGGTGGCGGCGGCCGTGGAAGGCGGTCGCCTGCCGATGGGGCTGGCCCCGCTCGCCGTCGCCATATTCGCCGATCTGGGCGACGAGGTGGTGGCCTTCGGCGAAGGCGATGACGCGGACAGCGCAAGTCCGCGCGATCTGCTGCGCCGGATGCTCGCCGCGCTGCCGCAGCCGGTCACGACCGGCGAACTGGCCGGGGGTGATCTGTCGGCCGATTTCGCGGACGGCGCGGCGTGGTCGGCGGCGATCGGCACCGAGATCGAGGCGGCGCGCGGGCGGGGCGAAGTGCTGTCGCCGGCCGATGCCGCCATGCGCATCCAGCACCGGCAGGGCTAACACGGGAAGGGCTGACCATGAGAATCGTGCGCTCTTTTACGGTCGGCGCCGCCATCGACCACCGGCAGGCTGTGAAGCTCACGGCCGACCGCACCATCGCACCGGCAACGACAGCGACCGATGACGTCATCGGCGTGACGGACTGTCCGGGCGGTGCCGCCGCCGGCGGACGTGCCGACGTTGTGCTGTTTGGTGTTGCCGGCCTCAAAGCCGGCGGCGCAATCGCCCGGGGCGCCGACATCGTGGCCGGCGCTGCCGGCGTCGGCGTTGCCGCCGCACCGGCGGCGGGTGCCAATGTCCGGACCGTCGGCCGCGCCGTGTTCGATGCGGCCAGCGCAGCCGGCGACATCATCGAGATCCTCGTCAATCCCGCGAAAATTCAGGGCTGATCATGGCTGGTGCCCCTTTCCCGATCGATCCGGTTCTGACCGGGATCGTCGTTTCCTACCGCAATGCGGCGATGGTCGCCGATGCAGTGCTGCCGCGGGTCGGGCCGCTGCTGCCGCGCCGGGAGTTCAAGTGGTCGAAGTTCGCCTTCGGGCAGCAGGTGACGATCCCCGACACCCGGGTCGGCCGCAAATCGACGCCGACCGAGGTGGAGTTCGAGGCAAGCGAGGAGCCGGGCGTCACGATCGACTACGCCCTCGACGATTTCGTGCCGGTCGACGACGTCAACAATGCGCCCGCGGGCTACAATCCGATGGCGGTGGCCGCGCAGACCCTCGCCGACATCATTGCCCTCGACCGCGAGAAGCGCGTCGCCGATCTCGTCTTCAGCGCGGCGACCTACGGCGCCTCGAACAAGGAGACGCTGGCCGGCACGTCGCAGTGGTCCGATCCGGACTCGACGCCGATCGCCGACATCCAGGACGCGCGCGACGGGATGCTGCAGGACCCCAATGTCCTGCTGCTGGGGCGCGCGACGTGGGCCGCGTTGCGCCGCCACCCGAAGATCGTCTCGGCTGTTTCGGTGTCGGGCACGGCCAGCGGTGTCGCCACCCGGCAGGCCGTCGCCGATCTGCTCGAGGTCGAGGAGGTCGTTGTGGGATCGGCGTGGGTCAATACCGCCCGCCCGGGTCAGGCGCCGTCCGTCACGCGCCTGTGGGGCAAGCACGCCGCGCTGATCTCGCGCAATCCGCTCGCCCGCGCCATCGGCGGTCCCGCGACATTTGGGTGGACGGCGGAATATGGCGGCCGGGTTGCCGGTCAGATTCCGGATCCCAAGCGCGGCATGCGCGGGGGCACCACCGTCCGTGTTGGCGAGAGCGTCCGCGAGGTCATCGCGGCTGCTGACCTCGGCTACCTGTTCCGGGATGCGGTGGCGTGATGGGCGAAGAAATCCGCGTTTACGAAGTCGTTTCCCGGCTGCGGCGCAACGGCATCCTGCTGGAACCGGGCGACAGCCTCTCCCTGACGCCGGCGGAAGCAGGGATCATCCCGGCCGGCATCATCGCCGACACGGGCAAGAACTTTGCCGAGACGGATGACGTGCCGCCCAGGGGGGCGTCCGCAGCCACGAAGGGAAAGACAGCCCGGGGCGAGGTCGCCGGCGCCGGCGATGCCGGGGCGGAGGGCTGAATCGTGAGTGTGATGCCGCCGAAAATGACCGTGGGGCGCTTCAGGGCCGACCTGCGAGCACTGATCGAACGCGCGATGCGCTCCGGGGTGCCGTGGGACGTGCCGGCCGAGGCCATGCGCGAGGGCCTTGAAACGGTCAGTGACCATATGGATGAGGATATGCGATGAGCCGCTCACCCTTCGCCGACGATCTCGAGCGGTTCGGCGCAGCTCCCGCCTCTGTCGATGCCGCCGATCCCGAGTTCGTCTCTCTGTACATGGCGGACAGCTGGTGGGCGTTTCTGAGCAGCCTGCCGCACCGCCCGGAAGCCATCCTCGCCCAGCGCCGCCTTGAGGAGGCGGTCTATTGGGCGCGACGCGCCGCCCGGCCGCCGGAAGAGGTGGTGCTGTGACCTACGCTGCCGCTGCCGATCTGGTCGACCGCGCGGGCATCGACGAGTTGCTCGCCACCGCCGATCGCGACGGCGACGGCGGCATCGACGATGCCGTGATCGCGGCGGCGCTGGCCTCGGCCGATGACGACATCAATGCCTATCTGGCAACGCGCTACCAGATCCCGCTTTCGACGGTCCCGACCATCGTGCGCGGGTGGGCCGTCTCGATCGCCCGCTATCGCCTGCACCGCTATGGCGCGCCGGACCATGTGGTGCGCGACTACAAGGATGCGCTGCAGGCGGTGCGCGATGCCGGCGCAGGCCGGCTCGCTATTCCCGACGCGGCCGGCCTTACGCCCGCATCGGGTGGCTCTGGCGGCGTTTCGGCCTTCGGGGAGCTGGCCGTTTTCGATGACCGGGGGCTTGCGGGGTGGCGCTGATCGCGGCCGTCATCGACCGCCTGCGCGCCGCGCCCGGTGGCGCGCTGACATCGGTCGGTGCGGCCGAGGATCTGGAGGCTATCGCCAAGGGCACCCAACTGCCGGCCGGCGCGACTTTCGTGGTCCCGGTTCGCGAAACCGCCGGGCCGAATGCCACCGCCACCGGCGGATGGCGGCAGACGGTGGAAGTTGAGTTGATGGTCGCAGTCGTGATCCGCCGGGCCGACGATCCGCGCGGCGCCCGACGCCTCGCCATGGTCGATGACGTCGCCGCTACCATCGAGGCGGCGCTCGTCGGCTGGTCTCCGGACCCCGTCATCCACGACCTTTTCGAGTTCGCCACGGCCGGCACCACACCGGCCGGACCCGGTGTCAGCTGGTACGCGCAGACGTACCTCACAACGAGGCAGATCACGCGATGACGCTCCCCGCCGCCGGCGGCTCCTATGTCCGCGATCCCAGGACCGGCGCGCTGACGCCGGCTACTGAGGCACCTGCAGCCGCGGACACTTCGGTAACCGCAGCCGTCGCCGAAGCCGAGGCCGAAGCCAATGCGGCCGCCGCCAGGAGGACCAAGTGATGGCCCGCTCTTGGAGGAAACTGGCCCTGCTGGCCAAAATCCAGCCCGCGACGGCAGACGCGGCGCCGACCGGGGCGGCGAATGCCATACAGGCGCTCGATGTCACCCTCACGCCGCTGGCCGGTGAGGAAGTGCAGCGCGGGTACATCCAGCCCTATCTCGGTCATCAGGGATCGGTGCTGGTCGGCGATTACGTCGAGCTCGCATTTTCGGTCGAACTGGCCGGATCCGGCACCGCGGGTACGGCGCCGGCCCTGGGCCCCTTGCTGCGCGGCTGCGGCATGGCGGAGGTCGTGACCGCCGGCGTCTCGGTTGCCTATAATCCCATCTCGGCTGCGTACGAGATGCTGACGATCCACTGCATCGTCGATGGCGTCCGCCATGTCCTGCTCGGAGCGCGCGGGACGTGGACGATGACGCTCACGCCGAAGCAGATCCCGAAAATAGCGCTCACCTTCCGCGGCCTGTTTGCACCTCTGTCGGATATTGCCAATCCGGCTGTGACGCTTACTGCCTGGCAGCGGGCGCTGCCCGTCAATAAGGCGACCACACCGGTCACCTTCTTCGGCCTGACCAGTCCGCTGGAAAGCCTGTCGATCGATCTCGGCAACACCGTCACGGTGCGTAATCTCATCAACTATGAGGGCGTCGAGATCACGGACCGGCAGGCGACGGGCTCGGCCGTCGTCGAAGCGGTGTCCGTTGCCGCGAAGGACTGGATCGCGCTGGCCCGGGCCGGCACTGCGGGTGCGCTGGCCGTGCAACATGGCAGCACGGCCGGGAACATCGTCGAACTCGCCGCGCCGGTGCTGCAGCTCGGCCGGCCGACGCTGGGGCAGACCGACAACATCGTCAACAATACGCTGCCGCTGATGGTCCGGCCTGCGGCTGGCAACGACGAGTTGGTTCTGACCTTCCGCTGACCCCCCTTCGAAGCAGCTTTGAAAGAGGCTCAAATGACCTTTGTTCTCGTCGAAACCCCGCGCTTCTGGTGGCCGGTCACGGTATCGGTGCCGGACACCAAAACCCCCGGCCGGTTTATGCGGCAGTCGTTCGAAGTGGAGTTTGAGGCGATCGGCACGGACGAAGCGGAGCGCCTGCGGGCGGACTTCGCGGCCAAAGAGGGCGAGGAAGCCAGGCGGGCGCAGCACTACCTGCTGGAGCGTGTGGTGACCGGCTGGCGCGGCGTCGTGGATACCGCCGGCGCGGCTGTGCCGTACAGCGGTGATACGCTGGTCGCTGCCGCGGCGCAGCCGTGGGTCGCCCGCGGCCTCTATGAGGCGTGGACAGCCGCAATGACCGGCGAGGCACGCCGGGGAAACTGAGGGCGGCGGCCCGGGCGTGGGCATGCGCCCGCCTCGGCCGGGCGGATCCGGAGGCGCCCATGGGCATCGATCCGGATCTTGCCGCCGATTTCGCGACGCTCGTCGTCACTGTCCCGGACGAGGCAATTACCGCCGGCCCGACCAGCACGCCGGTCTGGGCCGAGAACTGGCCGGCCCTGTGCCTGTTTGTTGCCTGCGAAACCGCGTGGCGGTGCGTTATCGGCGCCCGCGTGGTGTGGCTGGGCCTCGATTATCCGGCCGCGGAAGTGCTGGAGCGGCGCATGCAAATCACGGGCGTGGACTGGCATGACCTGCAGACACTGGAGGTCGCTGCGCTCGAAGTCCTGAACAGCTGAGGATGCCATGGCAGCCCCCCTGACTCTTGCGATGCGTATTACGGCCGACTCGACGCAGGTCGTGTCGGCCGGAACCGCGTCTAAGGCGGCCGTGGAAGGCATCGGCGCGGCGGCTGACGTGGCGGCGGCGCGGACCGCAGCCATGACCGCGACACTTTCCGGATCGTCGGCCGCCAGCGATGCGCTGGCCGATGCCATGCGCGGCGCGCAGGTTGCAATGCAGGCCGCGGCCGAGGCGATGACAGCGGCGGCGGCGGCCAGCCAGCGGCAGGCGGCGGCCGACGAGGCGCTGCGGGCGCGGGCTGATGCCGCCGTCGCGGCCGAGGGCGCGCGGGCCGAGGCCCTGCGCCAGCGGGCCGAAGCGACACGCCTTGCGCGTGAAGAAGCCACCCGCCTTGCCGCGGAGGAGGCTGCCGCACAGGCATCGGCGCGCTATGCCGCCGACATGCAGGCCCGCTATGTCGATGGCGCCGCGGCGGCGCAGCGATACAAGGCCGCCCTCGTGGAAATCCGCGCCGCGGAGCAGGCCGGCGCCCTCACCAGTGCGCAGGCCGCTGTTGCCATCGGTCGCACCAAGAGTGAGTTTGCCGAGCAGGTCCGGGCGGCCAAAGCGGGCGCGGCTGGACTTAGCGAATGGCAGCGCACGGGCCGGCTGGCGGGCTGGCAGGCGAGCCAGCTCTCCTACCAGCTCAATGACGTGGTGGTGTCGCTGGCCAGCGGAATGAACCCCCTGACGGTCGCCATCCAGCAGGGCAGCCAGATCGCCCCGCTTTTTGGCGGTATCAGGGGCACCGCGCAGGCGCTGCTCTCCGTACTGACGATCGGGCGCGTCGCGCTCGGCGGCCTGACCGGCGCCGTCATTCTCGGCGCTGGCGCGTGGAGCGATTATGACGCCTCCATGCGCGCGGCTCAGGCAGCCGCGACCGGTCTCGGCCGCGGGCTGGGTGTGACCGCCGGCGACATCGATGCGCTGGCGCAGTCGTCGGCCGACGTGGCCGGGCTGTCGGTTTCCGCGGCACGATCGATGGCAACCGGCTTTGTCTCGACCGGCAAGATCGGCGGGGATCTCTATGGCGGCCTGATCTCCATCGCGCGGGATTTCGCCGTCACCGTCGGCGCGACGTCGGAGGAGGCCGGCGCAAAGCTGGCGGAGATTTTTGCCGATCCAGCCAAGGGTGCGGCTGCGCTGCACGCGCAATACGGCCTGATCGATGGCGCCACGGCGCGCTATGTCGCGCGCCTCGCAGAGCAGGGCCGGGCCGAAGATGCTCGCCTCGCGTTGCTCGCCGCGCTACCGCCGCAACTAGCTAAAGCCCGCGACGCAACCAACGAGTTTGCGTCGTCGTGGGACGGCGTCGCGCGGGCGGCGTCGAATGCATGGGACTGGATCGGTCGTGCGATTAACAGGGCTGCCGGGGGCGGAACGGCGGCCGAACAGATCGCGCGTTTGCGCGCCGAAATTGAGCAACTTGAATTTACCGCCGCAGCGCCCCTGAATCCGAACGCGGGCGATGCTGCCGCGCGGCTGATCGGCAAGCGCGCGGAACTGGCGCGGCTGACCAGGGCCGATGCCGACCGGCAGGCCGAGGAAGTGCGGGCGAAGGCCATGCGCGCCGCCGACGACAAGGCATCGCGTGGCGCGGCGGTGGCCGCGGCCCTGCCGGATCTGGATGGCCAGCGCGGCCTTGCCACCCTGCGCGACCAGCAACGGGCGCTGCGCGAGGGGCTTGCCAATGGCGCGCTCGGCTCGGAACGGCAGGCGCAGGCGACTGCGCTTAATGCGGTCACGCGGGCAATCGAGACGTACATACCGCCAGCCGAAAAGGCGGCGCGACTGCAGCAGATCGACCTGCAGGTGATGCAGGCGCGCGATCCTGTGACCAAGGCAAATCTGGCCGCCGAGCGTGCGCGGGTGGAGCTCGCTGGGCAGGTCGTCACGGCGGCGGATGCGCAGGCGGCGGCCGAGCGGGCGCGCAATCAGGTGATGGGCGAGACGCTTGCGACCTCAAGCGGCCAGATCGCGACCATGCGGCAGGAGATTGCCGCGCGGCGGGCGGTTAATGACGCCGTCGAAGCCGGCCGCCTGACGGCGGCGGAAGCGCAGCGCCAAATGCAGATCGAGGCGGAGCTGCGCCCGCTGATCGTTGCCCATGCGCAGGCCGAGGGGGCCACGAAGGCTGATCTTACACTTATCATCCAGTCTCTGCGCGATGCCTACGCCGACCTCGCCGCGGAAGAAAAGCGCGCCGCCGGTATCGAGGCCGTGCAGGCTGGCGACAAGCGCATCGAGCGCCTGCGGCTGGAGCAGAGCCTAGTCGGCGCATCGGCGGCGGCGCGCGCCAAGGCGCTCGCCGCCGCCGATGTGGAAGCCGAGATCCGCGACAAGGGACTGACGGGCGATCTCGCCGACAAGCGCCGGGCGCAGGCGGCGGCCGAGGCGGCACTGGCCGCTACGCTGGAACGACAGCGCAACGCGTGGTCGACGCTCGCCGATGTCGGCTCGTCCGCCCTTGATGAACTGACCGATGCTATCGTCGAGAACGGCCTGTCGATGGAGACGCTCGGCGACATCGGCAAGGCCGTGGCGGCCGACCTGATCAAAGCGTTCGCCGAGCTGGCCGTCATAAATCCCCTGAAAAACGTGCTGCTGGGCACCAGCGGAGGCACGCTGTCGGACGTCGGCGGCATCGTCGGCGGCATCGTCAACGGCAAGGCCGCGAATGACAACGCCGGCGCCATTGCAAAGATCGCATCCGGCGCAGCGACGGCCGCGGCCCAAAGCGCAGGCCCGGCGGTAACGCCGACCGCGGTCGGCCTCAATGCCGACTTTGCGGCAGCGCTGGATGCCATGCGAAGCGATGCGGCAAAGGCAGGCTACGATATCGGGATTACGTCCGGATATCGATCAGTCGCACGCCAGCAAGAACTCTGGGATGCGGCTCTCAATAAGTACGGGTCCGCGGAAGCTGCCCGCAAATGGGTCGCCCCTCCCGGATCGAGCTATCACAACGGCGGCATCGCCGCCGATCTGAAGTATGGCAGCGATGCCGCACGCCGGTGGGCGCACGACAACGCCGCGGACTACGGTCTGAATTATCCGCTCCCGAATGAGGCCTGGCATATCGAGCCGACGTCTGCGCGCACCTCCGGCGCCGCGACTTCCGCCGCCGAGGCAATCGACCGCATGGCATCCTCAGCCGGCCGTGCGGGCGATGCAACGTCGTCGCTCGCCTCCGGTCTGACCGATACCGCCGCCGGCCTGACAGACAGCGCGCATGCAATCTCGACATCGGCAGCGGGCGCGGCCTCGGCCGGCAGCGACATGGCGGACGCTGCTGCACAGACCGCGACATCGGCGGACGGGGCGTTCGAGACGCTGCTCGGGGGGCTCGGCTCGATGATCGATCAGTTTTTCGGGGCGATCTCCGGTGCGCTGACCGGGCTGCTTGATCTCCTGTCGGCCGGCAATTTCGGCGGCGGCAACCTGCTGTCATCGCTCGCGTCGGGCCTCGGATCGTTGTTCGGCGTGCCGGCCCGGGCCGGAGGCGGCTGGATCCGCGGTCCCGGAACAGGGACGTCGGACTCGATCCCGGCGCGGCTATCCGACGGTGAGTTTGTCGTGCGTGCAGCTGTTGCGCGGCAGCATGGCGCTTTTCTGGAAGCACTCAATAGCGGTTCCATCCGGCATTTTGCTGCCGGCGGCACCGTTGCACGGGCCGCGGCATCCATGCCGGCGACGCTGTTCGCGTCCCCCGCCGGTGTCGGCCTTCAAGCCTCAGTCGCAGGGACAGATGCCCGCAGCTACACGATCACCATCGGCGCCGGCGCCGGCGTCACCGAAGCGCAGGTGCGCGACATCGTGCGGCGTGCAAGCGATGACACGCTGCGGGCCGCCGTCAGTGCGGCACCGGCGGCCGTGCGGCGCGAGCGGCAGGCTACGCGGGGGCGATGATGCTGAGTTTTCCGTTGCCGATGCCGCCGGAGCTGCGCGTCGAGAGCCTGACGTTCGAGTTGTCATCGATCGCGGAAGACGCGCCGTCGACGGAGCGCGGCGGCCGCACCACGGCGGCTGATCTCGGGCCGGCAATATGGCAGGCCAGCTGGCAGACCGATGCGCTGTCGCCGGCCGAACATGGCGTGGTCTCCGGGTGGCTCGATGCGCTCGGCGGGATCAACCGGTTTTACGGCTACGATCACACGCGGCCCTATCCGATTGCCTGCCCCGGCGGCTTCACCGATCTGTTCCCGGACTGGAGCGGGACCGGCGCGCTGGTATCTGTTGCGTCGTCCCGCGTGGTCACAATTTCCGGCATTCCGGCCGGCTTCGCGCTCGCACCGCGTGACTATCTCGTCTTTGGTTACGGCGTCGGCGGCCGCGCACTGCACCGCGCCTGCGCGCCGGCGATGGCCGATGCGGCGGGTGTGCTGCAAGTGGAAGTGCGGCCGTTTGTCCGTCTCGGCTGGGCGGCCGGCGCGGCGGTGCATTTCGCATATGCGAGCGCTCACATGACCGTGCTCACAAAGACAGTTCGTCATGACATCACCCCCGCGCGGCGGGCGCGGGTGTCGTTCTCTGCCATCCAGTCGATCTGAGGGGCGCATGACCGGATTTACCGCTGCGCAGATAGCTGCGCTCCGCCAGCCGGCCGTCAGGATCCGGCGATTCATCTGGTCGGCCACGCGCCGCTTTAGCGGCGAACCCGACCCGATCGGGTATTGGAACGATGTCGGCAACATCGATATCGCCGGCCGAACATATTACGGGTCCGGCACGCTGTTCGCCGTATCCGGGCGCGTCACCAATCTCAACGGCTCGGTACCCAGCCTGACGATCACGCTGTCGCAGATCAGCGATGAGGTGGCTCTGATGGCGCGCGGCCAGGACATGACCAATGCGCCGCTCACATATTCATGGGGTATATTCAGCCTCGCAGACCCGAACGTGCTGATCGACGGGCTGGTGACGCGGTTTACCGGCCGGATCACGGCAGTCTCGATCCTGACTGCGAAATCCGGCGCCCCCGGCTCGATCACCGTCACGGCACAGGGCCTTGGCCATCAACTGGCAATGTCGACGGCCGCAGTGCGCTCCGATGCGGCGCAGCGCCGCCGGGCTCCTGCCGACGACTACGCCAGATATACGGGCAGTCTCAAAGGCCTCGAGATTGCGTTTGGCACAGCCAAGACGGTGCTGTGATGCACATTGGTCGCAGCCTTGGCTCGCTGTTCCTTCTACGCCATCAAACCCCCTTCAAGTGGGGATCGAGCGACTGTCTGACGTGGGCGGCCGAATGTGCGATTGCCGTGACCGGGGCCGATCCCATCGCGCACCTGCGCGGCCGGTACAGCACGGCGATCGGTGCGCGGCGTATCCTGCGGCGCGAAGGCCTGAACGACGTCGCCGACCTTGCTGCCGCCCTCTGGCCGGAGATCCCCATCGCGCATGCGCGGATTGGCGACTGGGCCGCGGTGCCGGATCCCGACGGGGCTGCGACGCTGGCGGTTGTGTTTGGCGACCGTCTTGCCTGTCGCGGCGAGGCCGGCCTCGGCTTTCTGCCGCTGATGGCCGCCCGGCGCGCATGGCGCGTGGAGGTACAGGCATGCCGTTCCTGATCCCGCTGATTTCGGCCGCGCCCATGGTGCTGCCCGGCGTCGCGACGGCTGTTGCCGGTACGGCGACCGTTGCAGGCATCGCCGGGACGCTGATCAGCGCCGCCGCCACGGCCGGCCTCTCGATGCTCACGGCGTCGCTGACATCAAAGCAAGCCAGCGCCGCCGCGGTCGGCGGCGTGGAGACCACACTCTCCGTCGATCCGACCCGGCCGCAGTCCCTCGTCGTCGGGCGCACGGTGATCGGGGGAAGTCTGGATTATGCCAACACGTGGGGGTCGTACGGCAATGGCACGGACCGCCGCGAAAACGTGGTGCTCTACAAACTCATCCGGATCGCAGATCACCCCATAGACGGGATCGAAGCAACGTGGATCAACGGGGAGCGCACCACCTACAGTGCGCCAAATCCGCATATCCCCGGCGACACCTCGATTGTTTCGTCGAACCTGATCTCGTACCTGCTGCATGACGGCCGGCAGACGACGGCAGATGCTATGACTGTCGCCGCCTTCGCCGCGGACCGCAACCCGTGGCCGCCGACCGCGGTCGGCTGGTCGACAGCCTACCTTCGGCTGCTCGCGGTCTATGAAAAATCTGCCGTTAACCGGGTGCCGGACGTCAAGATGACGGTCCGCGGCGCGCGCCTCTACGATCCGCGTCGAGACAGCACGGCTGGGGGCGCGGGGGGGCACCGCCTGCTCGACCCCGATACCCACGAG
>DAIPYB010000004.1:0-23256 GCA_036782955.1 Pseudoxanthobacter sp.
CGGCCACGCGGCAGGCCGGTTTCAGCCATGGCGCGTACGATCAGATCGTCGCCGAGCGCCAGGATTTCCGCCGCCACGGTTTCCAGAAAGGTCGCGCGCACCTCAGGCGGGGCCGCGCGGAAGGGATCGAAGGCGGCGGCGGCAAGCGCGCAGGCTTCCTCCAGATCGCCCGCGGTGGCGCCGCCGAAGGCGGGCTCCAGCCGCTCCCCGGTCGCCGCTTCGATGGCGCGGATGGTGCCCGCCGTTCCCCGGCGCGCGCTCTGCCCGATCAGCAGCGTTCCCTCGATGGTCATCGGTTCGTTGTCCTTCAGCATGCGCGGCATCCGGCCGCCGCGACGAAACCCGTTGAGACAGGCCGGGCTTACCGGCCCCACCTGAGCGCCAGCGGCTGCACTTCCTCCGCCAGCTCCAGAAGCCCGGCGCGGGTGGCCGGGTGCAGCGGTTCCAGCGGATGGCGCACCGCATCGGAGCGGATGACGCCGCCGGCCTGCATCACAGTCTTGGCCGCCCGCAGGCCGCACTGCCTGTTTTCATAGTTGATGAGCGGCAGGATGCGGGCGTAGGAGGCCGCAGCCTCTGTGCGGTTGCCCGCAGCATGAGCTTCCACGACAGGGCGGATCAGGTCCGGCAGCAGGGCGCTCGACATGGTGCCCGTGGCGCCCGCGTCGAGATCGGCCATGAGGGTGATCGCCTCTTCGCCGTCGAACGGTCCGACGATCGCCTCGCCGCCGGCGGCAATGAGCGCGCGCAGCTTGGCGGCGGCACCCGCCACCTCGATCTTGAAATAGGAGACCGCCGGCACCGTGCGCGCCAGACGCACGAGGAACGGCACGGAGAGGCCGACGCCGCTGAGCGGAGCGTCCTGCACCATGACCGGCAGGCCGCTTGCCTCCGCCACGGCGGCGAAATGCGCCAGCATGCCGTCTTCGTCGGCCTTGAGGGTGGTGCCGTGATAGGGCGGCATCAGCATCAGCAGGCTTGCGCCGGCCGCCGCCGCACGGGCGGCGCGGGCGGCGGCGATACGGGTCGAGAAGTGGCTGCACGTGACCATGACCGGCACGCGACCGGCGACCTGATCGAGGCAGACATCAACCAGAAGGTCGCGCTCGGCATCGTCCAGCACGAACTGCTCGGAATAGTTGGCGAGGATGCAGATGCCATCAACGCCCTGATCGACCATCAGGTCCATGACCCGGCGCTGACCTTCAAGGTCCAGATCGCCATTGTCCAGAAAGGGCGTGGGCGCAACGGGAAAAAGGCCGCGAAAAGGCGTGGCCGGAAAGCGGGTGGCCATGGGAAGGCAGCTCCGGTGATGGAAACGGACGATGGACAGGAAGGCGGCGGCCGGGGATGACCCAAGGGGGGGAGAGGCCTCCCCGGCCGCCTGACCCGACCGGAAGACACCGGCCGGAGCACTGGAGGCGGGCGCAGGGCGGCGCCCGCCGGGTTCTTTGCGCGGTCCCGGCGCGGAAGGATCACTCCTGCGGAATTTCCTTCGGCAGCGACTGGTGGAAGTACTTCTCGTAGATCGCGTTCAGCTTTCCGTTCTCGAGGTTCTGGGCGACCCAGTTGTCGAGCCACGCCTTGAGTTCCGGCTCGTTCTTGCGCAGGCCGATTGCCATCGGATAGGCATTCATCGTCAGCTTCACCTCAAGGTTCAGCTGCGGGCTCTGCTCCGCCACGGAATTGGCGGTCGAAAGGGCCGCGGCGAGCACGTTCTGCTGGCCCGTGGCAATGGCGGTGTTGGCGGTGGCCTCGTCCTCATAGCGCACCACGCTGGCGCCGCTGACGCCCTTCACCGTCTTGGTCAGCTCGATATCGGCGGTGGTGCCGCGCGCAACGGCAATCGTCTTGCCGGAGAGATCATCGGCCTTGGCGATGGTCTCGTCTTTCGGCGCCGAGATCACGACCGGAATGACGCCGTAGGGGCGTGAATAATCCACCACCTTCTTGCGTTCCGCCGTGATGGAGAATGACGCGATGATGATGTCGACCTTCTTGGCGAGCAGGAACGGCACGCGGTTGGAGCCGGACGTCTGCACGATTTCAAGCTTCACGCCGAGATCGTCGGCAAGCAGGCGGGCGGTATCGACATCCGAGCCGGTTTCCTTGGCGGCGGCATCCAGCATGCCGTAGGGCGGATGGCTCACGTCGATGCCGACGATGATGCGGCCGCGCTCCTTGATGGCGGCAAGGCTGTCGGCGGCCTTCGCGGGAGTTGCGACGCCGGGGCTGAACACCGCGGCGATGCTGAGTGCGCCGGCAACGACGGCACCGAACAGCGAGCGGGTCTGCCGGCGGGCCGGCAGCAGGGCAGAGACAGAAAGGCCGGTCATTGTGATGTTTCCTCCGTCTGCGCCGGATGTTGTGAGGTCTCCGGTCGCATCGCTTCTGGTTATGGAAAGGGGGAGATGATCAGAGGCCGTTTGACACGAACTGCTGCAGTTCCGCCGTTTGCGGCGCAGCCAGCATGGAGCCGTCGCCGGTCTCCCAGACGCGCCCCTGATGCATGAAGACGATCTTGTCGGCGACCGAGCGGGCGAACGCCATCTCATGGGTCACCAGAACCATGGTCATGCCGCCGGCAGCCAGTTTCTCGATGACGCGCAGCACCTCTCCGGTGAGTTCCGGATCGAGCGCCGAGGTAACCTCGTCGAACAGCATCAGCCGGGGATGCATGGCAAGCGAGCGGGCAATGGCGACGCGCTGCTGCTGCCCGCCCGAAAGCTGCTCGGGGTAGGCCTGCGCCTTGTCGGAAAGCCCTACCTTGCCCAGCACCTCGGCGGCAAGGTCCCGCGCCTCCCGCGCGCTCACGCCCTTGACCTTGCGCGGCGCGAGCGTGACGTTCTGCTCCACGGTGAGATGCGGAAACAGGTTGTAGCTCTGGAACACGATGCCAACATCCTGACGCAGCGCGCGCAGGTCGAGCTTTTCCTTCTCGTGCAGGGCACGGCCGCAGACTTCCAGCCGGCCTTCGTTGATCTTCTCCAGCGCGTTGATGCAGCGCAGCGCCGTGCTCTTGCCGGAGCCCGAGCGGCCGATCAGGGTCACCACCTCGCCGGCGCCAACCTCGAAGCTGATGCCCTTCAGCACTTCGACCGGCCCGAAGGATTTATGCACGTCCTCGAACCGAACCACGGCGTTCATGATGGGTTCCTCCGCATTGTTCTGGTCGCAGCCGCGTTCTGTTCAGGCGCGCCGCATGGCCCGTTCGAAGCGCCGTGCAAGGCGCGACATCGGATAGCAGATCATGAAATAGATCAGCGCCGCGAGCGTGAAGATCGTGAACGGCTTTAGCGTTGAATTATTGAGAATCTTGGCCGAATAGGTCAGGTCGGCAAATCCGATCACCACCGAATAGGAGGTGTTCTTCACCACCTGAACCATAAATCCAACGGTGGGCGGAATGGCGATGCGCAGGGCTTGCGGCAGGATCACATAGACGAACCGCTGCACGGGCGTCAGCGCGAGACACTCGCCGGCCTCCCATTGGGTGCGCGGCACGGCCTCGATGCATCCGCGCCAGATCTCCCCCAGATAGGCGCCGGTATAGAGCGTCATCGAAAGGCCGGCGGCCACCAGCGTCGGCACGTCGTAGCCACCCACGCTCAGGCCGAAATAGAGAACGAACATAATGACGGGCAGCGGGATACCCTGCACCAGCTGTACCAGCGCCAGGCTGGGCCAGCGCAGGACCCGTGATCGTGAGGCGCGGGCCAGCGCAATCGGCAAGCCGAGGATCGTGCCCCCGGCAAACCCGATCAGCGAGAGAACGATGGTCCACCCGGCACCGCGCAGGAGAAAGGCGAACTGTTCGACGGTCAGTGGCAGCATCGGACGATCCTCACAGCGGGGTGCCAAGCCGGCGGCGACGGGGGAAGGCAAGCAGTGCCATGCCCTGAAGCAGCAGGCGCAGCAGGATCGCCAGAACCAGATAAATCACCGCGATAACGAGATAGACCTCGAAGCCGCGGAAGGTGAAAGACTGAATCTGATAGGCAACCGCCGTCAGTTCTTCGGCGGAAATCTGTGACATGATGGCCGTTGCCAGCATCATCAGGATGAACTGGCTGACGAGAGCCGGGAAAACCCGCTCCATGGCCTGCGGCAGCTCGACATAGAAGAAGATCTGCACGGGGCTGAGGGCAAGGCAGGCGGAGGCCTCGCGCTGGCCGCGCGGAATGGATTCAAAGCCCGCCCGCATGATCTCGGCGGTGTAGGCACCGACATTGATGACCAGCGCCACGATGGCTGCCGGAAACGCCCCGATGCGCACGCCCAGCGTGGAAAGCCCGAAGAACAGCCAGAACACCTGAATGATGAGCGGCGTGTTGCGGATGGCCTCCACATAGACGGTCGCGGCCCGCGCCAGCGCCGGCGGCCCATGAAGCCGGGCAACCGCTACAAGCGTGCCGAAGATGAAGCCCGGCACGATGGAGGCAATCGTCATGGCGACTGTCAGCCATGCTCCATAGAGCAGATCGCCCCAATAGTCTGAAAGAAATGAAAAATCGAATACGTATTCCATTCCGATAGCCCGGCCTGACAAAGAGACGAGCATCATCCATGACCCACTGAGAGACAGCAGGCTTCATGAACTCGCTTTCAATGATATTTTTTGTGAACCGGGGCGCCGTTCAGGCTGCGGTCATGAACCTCTTCATGATGCCGCTCCTCCCTGTTGTGTTCTTGGTTGTGGCTTGGATTTCAGCCTTGACTTGAGTCGGTCTAGCATGATTGAACATTGCCTGCAATGGTCAAAATTCACGGTGCTCCGGTGACCCTCTCCACCGCCGGAAGCCCCTTCAACCCTCAGGATCGTTCTGCGATGTCCTCCGCCGCCTCCCTCTCCCGGCCCGCCGCGGCCCAGCCGGTCATCCGGCTCAATGCGGCCGACAATGTCGCCGTGGCCCGCGCCGTCGTTCCGGCGGGCACGCCCCTCGGAATCGAGGGTCTGGACGGGCTGACGGCGGAAGCGGAAATCCCGCGCGGCCACAAGGTGGCGCTGGAGGCAATTGCGGCCGGCGCGGTGGTGCGCAAATACGGCCAGATCATCGGTCACGCGAAGGCAGACATCGCGCCCGGCGCGCATGTCCACGTCCACAATCTGGCGATGACCGAGGACGGCGTGGTCCACGAATTCTGCGCCGACGCACGCCCAACGCCGCTTCTGCCGGAGGCCGAGCGGGCGACCTTCATGGGCTATCTTCGTCCCGACGGCCAGATCGGCACGCGCAACTATATCGGGCTGGTCACATCGGTGAACTGCTCGGCAACCGTCGCCAAGGCGGTCGCGAACTATTTCAACAGCGGCGGCCTCAAGGGCCGGCGCAACGTGGACGGCGTGGTCGCGCTGACCCATGGCGGCGGCTGCGCCATCAACACCGGCACCGAGGGCTATCGCTTTCTCACCCGCACGCTGGCCGGCTATGCCCGCAACCCCAATTTCGCCGGCATCGTGATGCTGGGGCTCGGCTGCGAGACCAACCAGATCGATCAGGTGCTGGCGGCAGGCGGCTTGCAGGAAGGGCCGATGCTGAAAAGCCTGACCATCCAGCGCACCGGCGGCACCCGCAAGACCATCGCCGCCACCATCGCGCTGGTCGAGGCGATGCTCGACGAGGCGGAGAAGATGGAGCGCACCCGCCAGCCGCTGTCCGGCCTGCGGCTGGCGCTGCAATGCGGCGGGTCGGACGGCTATTCCGGCATCTCCGCCAATCCGGCCCTCGGCTATGCCGCCGATCTGGTCGTGCGTCACGGCGGCACCGCGGTTCTGAGCGAAACGCCCGAGATCTATGGCGCCGAGCATCTGCTGACGCGCCGGGCGGTAAGCCCGGAGGTAGCGGAAAAGCTGGTGGCGCGCATCGACTGGTGGCGCGACTACACGGCCCGCAACGGGGCGGAGCTGAACAACAACCCCTCCCACGGCAACAAGGCCGGTGGGCTGACGACGATTCTGGAAAAGTCCCTCGGCGCGGTCGCCAAGGGCGGCACCATGCCGCTTGAGGCCGTCTATGAATATGCCGAACTGATCGACAGCACCGGCTTTGTCTTCATGGATACGCCCGGCTACGATCCCGTGGCGGTAACCGGGCAGGTCGCCGGCGGCTGCAACATCATCGCCTTTACAACGGGGCGCGGTTCTGTCTCCGGTTTCAAGCCGGCGCCATGCATCAAGATCGCCACCAACAGCGATATGTACGCCCACATGGCCGAGGACATGGACATCAACTGCGGCGGCATCGTAACGGGCGAGGATACCATCGAGGCGGCCGGCCAGCGTATCTTCGAGCGGATACTGGCGGTGGCATCGGGCGAACAGTCGCTGAGTGAGGGGTTCGATTATGGCGACAACGAATTCGTTCCCTGGCCCCTCGGCGCCGTCACCTGAGGCGTCGGAGCCGGCCGCCGGCGCGGCGCCGGGCTTCACCCGCGACGAGCCAGCCTATGCCGCCATCGCCGGCGTGCTGCGGGCCGCTATTGCCGGCGGCCGCCTGCCGCCGGGCACCGTGCTGCTGGAAGGGCCGCTCGCGGCCCTTTTCGGCTCATCGCGCTCGCCGGTAAAACAGGCACTGCAGCGGCTGACGCAGGAAGGGACCGTGGCCCGCTTCGACGGGCGCGGCCTGATGGTGGGCGATGGAAGCCACCCGCCGCGCCGCACGCCGCTGACCGGCGCCATGCTGGGCCTTGCGGCCGGCGGCGGCGTGGCAACCGCCCCGCCCCTGCCCGCCCTCGGGCAGAACGCCGGACAGAAGCTCTATTACGAGGTCGAGCGTGCTCTGATCCTGACATCGGTGTTCGGCCGCTTCCGCGTCAACGAACTGGCACTGGCCCGCCATTTCGGCGTCGGCCGCACGGTTGCCCGCGATGTGCTGTTGCAGGCGCAGGCCGCCGGCATTCTGACCAAGGACGAGAAATCGCACTGGTATCTGGTGCCGCTGGATGCCGGCCGCTTCTCCGATCTCTACGAACTGCGCGAGCTTCTGGAACCTGTCGCCATCCGCACCGCGGCCGGCCACGTTCCGCCCCGGGAACTCAGCACCATGGCCGGCCGGCTCGAAGTGGCGGAAGCCGCCTATCCGGCCATCGACGTCGCCGCACTCGACGGGCTGGAGAACGACCTGCATGTGCGCTGCATCGGCTTCGCCCGCAATCCGGAGATCGCCGGCGCCCTGATGCGCACCCGCTGCCTGCTGGTCTCGGGCAAGCACATTCAGGCAGCCCTGTCGCAGGCGCGCCGCATAGATCCGTTCATGGACGAGCACCTCGCCATCATCCACGCCCTGACGCAGGAAGACGGCGAGCGGGCCGCGCGCTTCATGTTCGATCATCTGGAGGCGTCCCGCCTCAAGGCGCTGGAGCGTCTCGATGCGTTTCATGCCACCCATGCACTGGAACTGCCCGCCTACATTCAGGACTGAACGGGCGGGCGTCCCTCAGGCGGCGAAGAGGCCACCGACCGCATCGAGATGGTCGATGGCAAGATCGACATCGCCGAACCCGCCGCCGGACGGCAGGTAGCCCACCACATAGAGCCCAGCCGCACGGGCCGAGCGCGCGCCGGAGAGGCTGTCCTCCACCGCCGCGACTGCGGAGGGCGCCAGCCCGAGGCGGGCGCACGCCATCGCATAAGGGGCGGGATGCGGCTTGCCGTGCGGCACGTCGTCAAGGCTCAGCGAGAAGCTGAGCGCGGATGCGATGCCGAGCGCATCGATGTTGGCATCCACGACCTGCCGGCAGGAATTAGACACCGCCACCTGCCGCACGCCGCGCCGGGCAAGCGCATCGATCACCGCCACAGCGCCCGGAAGCGCAGCGAGCCGGTGGCGGTGGCCGACATAATGATCGTTGATGCGGCCGAGGAGGTCGCCCTCCTGCGTACCGGCCGGCAGGCGCGGCCTGATCCGGGTCCAGACATCGCCCATGTGAACACCGCGGAAGGCCTGATCCGGCAGATCGGACACATCCGCCCCCAGCGCCGTGCAGGCCGCCAGCAGTGCCTCGTGGTGCAGGGGCTCGCTGTCCACGAGCGTGCCGTCGATATCCCATGCGACGGCCAGGAGCGAAGAAGCGGTCACGGTGGCGGCTCCTCAGGTAGCCGGGGCTTCAAGGCGCCGGTAGAGATCGCGATAGCGGACATAGCCGGCACGGTAGAGGCCGGCATGGGCCGGGTCGGGCGCCAGCACCTCTGCGATGCCGACGAAACGGGAGATGCCATCCCACTGCGCCAGCCCCACCCCCACGGCCGCGGTCCATGCCGCGCCCAGAGACGAGCCGGGGTGCCCCTTCAGGCGGTGGACGGGCTTCTGCAGCACGTCGGCGATGATCTGCATCCACACCCGACTGCCGGAGCCGCCATCGGAGACCAGAACCCGGTCGGCGCCGTGGCCCATATCCGCCAACACCTCCACATGGTGGGCGCAGGCATAGGCATAAGCCTCCAGCAGCGCCCGCCACAGGTGGCCGATATCGTGCGAAAGCGTCAGGCCCTCGATGAGCCCGCGGGCGGCCGGATTGTGGATGGGGGTCTTCTCGCCAAGGAAGTAGGGCAGGATCGTGAGGCCATCGCTGCCGGCCGGGCGGGCGGCGGCCAGCCGATCGAGATGCTGATGCAGGCTCAGCCCGGCGGCCTGCGCCGCTGCGGCTTCTCCACCGGCAAAGGTGCGCACGAACCAGTTGAGCCCGGAGCCACCCGTCGCCATGCAGCCGTTGGGCATGTAGAGGCCGGGAATGAGATGATAGTCGAGATAAAGCCGGGGATCGGGCTTCACTTTGTCGGTGGCGACCAGAATGTCGATGGCACCGCCGAATTTCAGCAGAATGTCGCCGCGCCCGGTCACGCCGGCGCCGAGCGCCGACGCGATCATGTCGGCCGCCCCGCCGATCACCGGCGTACCGGCGGCAAGGCCGGTTTCCCGCGCGCCTTCGGCAGAGACCCGACCGATGATCTCGTGGCTTGCCGCCTTTGCCGGGACGGCCGTGCGCGGGATGTGCGCAAGGGCCACCAGATCGTCATCGATCTCGTGGCGGCTGACATCCACGAAGCCAGCCTCCAGCGCCCAGTTCTGCTCGACCCGGCGTTCGCCGGTGAGGCGCCAGTTGATGTAATCGTAGGAGCCGAACACCGTGGCGATGCGTGAAAAGACTTCCGGCTCGTGACGCTCGATCCAGCGCAGCTTGGCGGTGACGAGCTGCTGGTTGATGCCGTTGCCGGCCTTCGCGATGAACGCGGCCTCGTCGCGCTCGGCCCTGAGATCGGCCACTTCCTGCCCGCAGCGCCCGTCGCTCTGCTGGATGGAAGGCCGCAGAAGCTGCCCTGCCTCGTCCAGCAGCACCACCGCCGGCAGCATGCCGGTAACACCGACAGCCGCGATTTCGCCGGCATCGACACCGCTCCCGGCCAGCAGTTCGCGCACGATCTCGCCCACGTTGCGCCACCACTCGGCCGGGTCTTCCTCCGCCCAGCCGGCATGGGGCGAAGAAAGCGTGACCGGCCGCGACACCACCGCCAGCACCTCGCCGGGCAGGCGCATCAGGAGGCCGATGGTGGAGGTCGTGCCGATATCGAGACCGAGGACGCAGGGCATGGCGCAATCCGGGCTTTGAGGAGCGGATCTGAGGAAACAGACAGGACTTGAGAAACGGAGGCACATGGCCGGCGAGGGGGCGCCGGCCATGCGCCGAAAGCGCGCCCGCTTGACGCGGCGCGCCGGTATTCGGGCTGGCTCAGCGCAGGCTGGCGACGACGTCCATGAAGCGCGAGACGCGGCCCGCTTCCACCGCATTCCACGTATTGCCATCGACCTTGAAGTGCGTGCCGATCACGACGCCGCTGGCGATGGACAGGATATCGCGCACGTTGTCGATGTTGACGCCGGTGTTGGCGAAGATCGGCACGTCCTTCACGGTCTCCGCCACCTTGCGGATGTGCGACTGGTCGGCCGGCTGGCCGGTGAGCGGGCCGGAGACCAGAATCGCGTCGGCGAGCGAGGAAAACACCGCGCTCTTGGCGCGCAGTTCGATCGGCCGCTGGTCCAGCGAATGGGCGAACTCGGCGTTGATATTGAAGAGCAGCTTCATGTCATCGCGGCGCAGGTCGTGGCGCAGGCGCGCGGCAGTGGCGCAGTCGGGCTCCCACAGGCCCATGTCGGAGGCGAACAGCCCGGTGAAGATCTCGCGCACGAAGCTGGCGCCGGTCACCGCCCCGATGGAGACGCTCGCCGCCGGATCCCACAGATAGTTGACGCCGAACGGCACCTTCAGGCTCGGCTTCACCGCCTGCACGATGGCGGCCATGGCGGCGATGGAGGCCGGCGAGCCCTTGAAGACATAGGGACGGTCGTTCTCGTTGCCGAACATGATGGCATCGACACCGCCGGCCTGCAGCTTCTCCACGTCCGCAAGCACACCCTCGATCAGCTTGTCGAGGCCGCCGTCGGCGTCATAAAGCGGGGCGCCCGGCAGCGCGCCGATGTGCGCCATGGCGATGACGACCTTTTTCTTCTCGCCAAAAAACGGGAAAACCATTCCATTCACTCCTTGAGAGCACTCAGACGCGCTGCGGAAAGCCATTCGCATCGGACGATGCGGGATCGGGCAAAGGGGAAGCGTTCCGCCGGAAGCGTTGCGCCCCGGCGGTTGCTTTTCGGATGCAGGGCCGCCGGACGGGGCGGCTGGACGGGAGGCCGGCGTCAGCCGGCCGGCGGGGCGATGCGCACCTCCACGCGGGCGGCCGCAAGGGCCGCGGCAAGGCCGGGCGGCGGGGCGGCATCGGTGACGAGAATGTTGACCTCGGAAAGCGCGCCGACCTTCACCAGCGACATGCGCTGGAACTTGGCCGAATCGCACAGCAGAATTCTCAGGCCGGACCGGCGCAGGTAGACGCGCTTCATGTCCGCGTCCTCGAACGAATAATCGAAGAACCCGTCGGCGGTGATGCCGGACGCGCCCAGCACCGCGACATCGAACCAGAGCGTCTCGAACTGCTCGATGGCGGTCGGCCCCCAGACGGACATTTCCTCCGGCCGCACCCGGCCGCCGGCGACGTAGATTTCCGCCGCCCCGCCGTCCATCCGCGCCGCGATGCGCAGGCTGTTGGTGAAGACCTTCAGGTGCGCCACCTCACGCAGGTGGCCCGCCATCAGGTAAGTCGTGGTGCCGACATCGGCCGCTGCCGTGCGATAGCCGGCCACGATGCCGGCGGCCAGCGCCGCGATGGCCTTCTTGCCTTCCGCGCCGCGCCGCAGGCGCGCCTCGAAGCGCGGCTCCTCGCTGTCCATGGCCACGCTGACCGGCGCCTCCACTGCGACCGCGCCGCCATGAACGCGGGCAAGCCGCCCCTCGCGCTCCAGTTCGACGAGATCGCGCCGGATAGTCATTTCCGAAACGCCGAGTTCCGCTGCGATGGCGGCCACCGAGACGGCGCCGGCGCTGGCGATCTGGTCCATGATGCGCGCGTGGCGCACATGGGACAGCACGCGCTGGCGATCCTCCGCCCCCGCCTCTCCCGCGCTCCGCTCCGCTGCACCCCGGTCCCTCACCGCCGCCTGCTCGCTCATATCTGGTCGTGCCCCCGCGCTGCCACTGGTTCCAGTCCGTTCCATTCGAAACCCCGCAGATCGACGACCGTTCCGGTCGCATACCGGACGGTGGCCGGGCACCGCGGGAAAACCATTGTGCACCGCCCGTTGCCGTCCTGCATCCGCACGTTTGGCCGCGGCACGTTCGTTTTCTCTTGTAGCGCACAAATCAAACATAATCAAACATGTGATTTCTATTGATGTGCGATTATGTTTGTGCGACGTTCGAGCACGATCAGAGGAGAGTTCACATGCCGGTCCCGTCCCCCGCGATTCCGATCTATCCCGAGCTTGCCGGCCGGCGCGCCTTCGTCACCGGCGGCGCCACCGGCATCGGGCGGGCCATTGCCGGGCGGCTGGCGCGACAGGGCGTGCGCGTGGCCATCGGCGACATCAACATGGAAGCGGCGGAACGGGCAGCGGCCGAAATCGGCGGTGGCGCGGTGGCGGTGAGCGTGGATGTGCGCCGGCGTGAAAGCGTCGAGGCTGCCTTCACAGGCGCTCTGGAGGCGCTGGGCGACTGCGATCTCCTGATCGCCAATGCCGGCGTATCCACCATGAACGGTGCTCTCGACCTCTCCGACGAGGAATGGGATTTCAATTTCGACGTCAATACCCGCGGCGTCTTCCTCACCAACCAGATCGCCGCCCGGCATTTCGTGAAATCGGGCAAGGGCTGCATCGTCAACACGGCCTCGCTTGCGGCAAAGGTCGGCGCGCCGCTGCTGGCGCATTATTCCGCATCCAAGTTTGCCGTTCTGGGCTGGACGCAGGCGCTTGCCCGCGAGCTGGCTTCCAAGGGCATTCGCGTCAATGCCGTGTGCCCCGGCTTCGTGGCCACCGGCATGCAGTCGCGCGAGGTGCAGTGGGAGGCAACCTTGCGCAACGTCAGCCCCGAGCAGGTGATCGCGGATTATATCGCGCTCACACCGCTCGGCCGGCTGGAGGTTCCCGAGGACGTTGCCGACGTGGTGGTGTTCCTGGCCTCCGATCAGGCCCGCTTCATGACCGGTCAGGGCATCAACGTGACCGGTGGCGTCTATACGACCTGACGACAGGGCACCCGCACACAGTATTGTGCGGGTGTTTTTCATAGCGCATCCTTGGTGTTTGTTTCTGTCAGGCAGTTGTGCGATTTTATCCGTACGCCTGCCGGTGCCCCGCAGACGTTTCGCGGGCACGGTTGAGGAAGACCAATGTCGTCGATCGAGCTCGATCATGTCTCAAAGCTCTACGCCAGCGGCGCCTATGGCGTGCGCGACGTCGATCTGACGATTGACGAAGGGGAGTTCGTGATTTTCCTCGGCCCGTCTGGCTGCGGAAAATCCACCACGCTGCGCATGATCGCCGGCCTTGAGAGCATCAGTTCCGGCGACCTCAGGATCGGCGGCCGCTCCGTCACCCATGTGCCCCCGCGCGAGCGCAACATCGCGGTGGTGTTCCAGTCCTACGCGCTCTATCCGCACATGAGCGTGCGCGAGAACATGGGCTTCGGCCTGAAGATGCGCGGCGTGCCGAAGGCCGATATCGCCGCCAAGATCACCGAGGCCGCCTCCCTGCTGGGGCTGGAGCGCTATCTGGACCGCAAGCCGGCCGCCCTTTCCGGCGGCCAGCGCCAGCGCGTGGCGCTGGGCCGGGCCATCGTGCGCGA
Source organism: Pseudoxanthobacter sp. (assembly GCA_036782955.1). GTDB lineage: Bacteria > Pseudomonadota > Alphaproteobacteria > Rhizobiales > Segnochrobactraceae > Pseudoxanthobacter. The sequence goes on from DAIPYB010000004.1 coordinate 13,231, forward strand.
TCCCGTGGCCTTCCTGCTCGACGAGCCGCTGTCGAACCTCGACGCCCAGTTGCGGGCGGAAATGCGCCTCGAACTGGTCAAACTGCATCGCCGTCTCGGACGCACCATCGTCCACGTCACCCACGATCAGGTGGAGGCGATGACCATGGGCGACCGCATCTGCATCATGCGCGAGGGCCGGATGATCCAGGTCGGCCGGCCGCTGGATGTCTATGCCGACCCGGTCGATACCTTCGTCGCCCGCTTTCTGGCGACACCGCCCATGAACCTCATTCCTGCTCGTCTGGAAGCCGGCGGCAACGGGCTGAAGGTGGTGGCCGATGGCCTCGACGTGGCGGTGCCGGACATGCACGCCGCCGCCTACGGCCCGGCTGCAGGGCGCGACATCATCTTTGGACTGCGCCCGGAGGACCTGCACGAAGCCCCGCAACCGGGCTTTGCGAGGATCGATGTCACCGTCATCGCCATGGAGGCGCTGGGGGTGGAGAACATTCTGGTCGGCCAGATCGGCGGGGCGAAGCCCGTGGAAATCGCCGCCCGCCTCAGCCGCCATTTCACCGCCCCGGTAGGCGCCCGCGTGCCGCTCTATCTCGATGCCCGGCCCATGCACCTGTTCGACCCGGAGACGACCCGCGCCCTGCCGCGCCCGTCGCTGCGGCCGGCCGGCGCCTGACGGCAGAACGCAAGGAGGCTCGCACATGCGGCGCATAGCCCTTCACCTCGGCCTCGTTCTGGTCTGCGCCGTCGTTCTGGTGCCGATCCTGTGGGTCGTGCGCACCAGCTTTCTGCCGGAGTCGCTGTCCTATGCCCCCGGGCTGATGCCGGCCGCGCCGGTGCTCGACAACTATATCGCGCTGTTCACCTCCACCCGCTACGGCCAGTCCTATCTGAACAGCCTGATCGTGGCGACCGGCTCGGTGGTGGTGTCGCTGCCCTTCGCCGCCATGACCGGCTATGCCTTCGCGCGCTTCAGGACGTCGGGCCGCGCCGGGCGCTTCGCGGTGCTTGCAACGCAGATGCTGCCGCCGGTGGCCATCGTCCTTCCCGCCTTTGCGCTGTTCCGCATGGTTGGGCTCACCAATTCGCTGACAGGCCTCATCATCGTCTATGCCGCGCTGAACCTGCCGTTCCTGATCTGGATCCTCATGGGCTTCTTCGAGGGCATCCCGGTCGATCTGGAATGGGCCGCCATGACGGACGGCGCCACCGCGTGGGGCGCATTCTGGCGGATCGTGTTGCCGGTGTCACTGCCGGGCATCGCAGCGGCGGGCGTGCTGGGCTTCATCATGACGTGGAACGAATTCCTGTTCGCGCTCGTGCTCAGCGGCCCGCAAACGGCAACCGTGCCGGTGGCGCTGGCGGCGCTGCAAACCTCCAACGGCGTCCAGATCGCCCGCGTTTCGGCGGGCGTGGTGCTGGCGGTGCTGCCGCTGGTCATCGCCTCGCGCTTCATCCAGCGCTTCATCGTGCAGGGACTTACCTTCGGCAGCGTCAAATAATGCTGCCGCCAGAAAGACCTTAAAAAACAGGCCTTAAGCCTGCCGGATCGGGAACAAGGAGAACCATGATGACCACCATGAAGACCTGCCTTGCAACGGCCCTTCTGGGGGCAACGGCACTGTCGCTGGCCTCGCCGGCCCTTGCCGCCGACGTCACCCTGCGCGCGCTGATGGAAGACGTGCCCGAAACCCAGATCATCGAAAAGCTGCTGCCCGAGTTCGAGAAGGAAACGGGCATCAAGGTCGAGTTCGAGAAGATCGGCTACGGCGACATGCACGACAAGCTGGTGGCCCAGCTCGTTTCGCCCGAGAGCTACTACAATCTGCTCGAAGTCGATTTCCTCTGGGCGGGTGAGTTCCCGGCCGCGGGCTGGCTCGAGGACCTGCGCCCCTATGTGCAGAAGACCAGCTTCGACCTGAAGCCCTTCATTCCCTCCATGCTGGAGCTTCTGGGCGAGACGAAGGACCAGCTTCCGCTGATCCCGATGTACAACTACTCCATGGGCCTCATCTACCGCACCGACCTGCTCAAGGACGAGAAGGTGGCGGCGGCCTACAAGGCGAAGACGGGCAAGGAACTGGCGCTGCCTGCGACCCTTGCGGATTATGTGGCGCTGTCGAAGTTCTTCAAGGAAAACGGCCCGGTCGTGGGCGCGGCCATGCAGGCCCAGCGCGGCGACCCGAACGCCATGGAATTCTCCAACTATCTCTATTCGGCCGGCGGCGCCTATCTGGATGCCGGCCGCAAGGTCACCCTCGACAGCCCGGAAGGCCTCAAGGCGCTGGAGCTTTATGCCGACAACGTTCAGAGCGGCGCCCAGCAGGGTGCGCTTTCGGCAACCCTCGACGACACCATGCGCCTGATGTGCGCCGGCAAGGCGTTCAGCATGGTCACCTACTGGTGGATGCTGCCGCAGCTCGACAATGCCGAAAAGTGCCCGGACGTGGCCGGCAAGCTCGGCCTTGCAGTGATGCCGGGCGGCCACGGCGAAAGCGGCGGCTGGGGCTGGGGCATCCCCAAGAACACCTCCGACGAATCCAAGGAAGCCGCCTGGAAGTTCATCGAGTGGGTGCAGAGCAAGAAGGTTTCGGTGGAGCGTGCCCTTGAGGGTCATGCCCCGGTGCGTACCGACGTCTACACCGATGCCGCGGTCCTGAAGAAATTCCCCTTCTACGGCAAGGGTCTGGATATCGTCGCCTCCGGCAAGTCGTTCCCGATCTTCGCCTATTCGGCGCAGTATGAGGACGTGCTCGGGGCCCAGCTCTCGCTGGTGGCGGGCGGTCAGGAAAAACCGGCGGCCGGACTGAAGGCCGCGGCCGATGGCCTGACCCAGCTTCTGAATAAGTAAGGGCCGGCGACGGCTCCCGCCTGTCGCCCGCGCCGGCCTCGCCGGACCACGGGCGGTGGCCTCCCTTCCGGCCGGGCGCCGGCGGTGTTCCGCCGGCTGCCAAGCCGGCTCAGGCGGCGATATCCCGGCTCCTCCCCCCTGAGCCGGGATATCGCCTGCCGGCCGGCCCTGCGGCGAAACACGACAGACCCCGGAACAAACGGAACCCGCACGATGCGCCTTTCCGCATTTGCCGATCGTGAGTGGCGGACAGGCTGGGCCTTTGCGCTGCCCGGCCTCCTCACCCTTGGCGTCGTCATGGGCTTTCCGCTCGTTTACGCGGCCCTGATCTCGATCTCCTCGCTCACTTTCCTGAAGCCGGCCCTGCAGCCGTTCGTGGGGCTGAAGAACTTCCTCATCGTCATGGCGGACCCCCTGTTCTGGGGCGCGCTCTGGCTCACCGTCAAATATTCGGTGGTGACGGTGGTGGGCGAATTCGTCGTCGGCCTCGGCGTGGCGCTGATGCTGAACCGCACCGTGCGCATGAAGCCGGTCTATTTTGCCGTGCTCACCATTCCCATGGCGATGTCGCCGGTCAGCGTGGCGCTGATCTGGCGCATGCTGCTGCAGCCGAACCTCGGCATCGTGAACGGCGTGCTGGAAAGCATGGGCCTGCCGCGCCCGGACTGGCTGGGTTCGGCCGATCTGGCGCTGTGGACCATGGCGGCCATCGATGTGTGGCAGCAGACGTCATTCGTCGTGCTCATTCTCGCCGCCGGCCTCGCCGCCCTGCCGCGCGACCCCTACGAGGCTGCCGAGGTGGACGGCGCGACGGCACTGCAGCAGTTCTGGTATATCACGCTGCCGATGCTGCGCCCGGTGGCCGCCATCGCCATCATCATCCAGCTCATCAACGAATTCCGCACCTACGACCTGCCCTATATCCTGACCAAGGGCGGCCCCGGCACATCGACGGAAGTGCTGAGCTTCTTCGCCTATCGCCGTGCCTTCCTCGGACTGTCGCTGAACGAAGGGGCCGCGGCTGCCTTCATACTGCTGCTCATCGTGCTGGCCCTGACGATTGCCTTCTTCGCCTCGCTGGAACGCCGGCGCTGAAGCCCCCGGCCGTTATGTCGCGCGTGCCAAGCGATTGCCTGCGCCCCATTCGCCGGCAAAATGACCGGACGCAGCGCGGCTGAAAAAGCCGCCGCGGCCGGCCATGAAGCGATAGCGCAATGGCGAATGCGTGTTATAACATATAGCACGATAACGCGACGCAGACGGCAAGGGGCGGCACGGGATGGCACTACAGCAGATCGTTCAGGAGCCCTTGCACGAGCGGGCCTATGCTGCGCTGCGCGGCGCGCTGCGCTCCGGCCGCTTCAAGCCCGGTCAGGCCATGACAATCCGAGCCCTTGGCAAGGATCTGGGCATCTCGGCCACGCCCGTGCGCGAGGCACTGCAGCGGCTGATCGCGGCACAGGCCCTGCAACTGCAGCCGAACCGCACCATCATCGTGCCGATCCTGACCCGAGCGCGCTTTCAGGAAATCACCAAGGTGAGGGTGCGGCTGGAGGGTCTGGCCGCCCAGGAGGCCGCGCCGCAGCTTTCTTCCGCCCACCTGAGAACGCTTGAAGCGCTGTCGGCTGAAATGGAAAAAGACATTTCCGACAAGCGCTTCACAGATTATCTCGCGAACAACGAGCGCTTCCACTTCACCATCTACGAAGCCGCCCGCATGGACTTCCTGCGCGAGCTGATCGACCTCGCCTGGCTGCAGACAGGGCCGTGGCTGAACGCACTGGTCAGCGAAGGTCGCTTCCACGAGACGGCCAACACCCATCACGGCGAGATCATCGCCGCCGTCAGCGCCGGCGATTCCGAAGGCGTGCGCGACGCAGTGCAGCGCGATATTCTGGAAGCCGCCCGCTATCTCACCCGCTTCCTCGGCGAGGATGAAGCCACGGCCGGGATCGCACCGGCGGCGTGAAGTGCGGGGTTCGGGCCCGCGACCGGCGTGCCGGATGTTTTTACCGGCAGGGCACGATTTTCACTTGCATCCCTGAAATACCGTCCTTAGTGTTATAACATATATCGCAACGCGATGCCTGCTCCCTCGTCAGGCAAGATGCCGGGGCGGAGAGGCTTCAGGTTCATATCCGATCACTGGTCCGGCCGGTTTCGACCGCGAAGGCGTGCGCGTCTTCGCGCGCGGCGCCTTTCAGCAGCCCGTGGCCACAGTGACAGCAGAGGCTCATGAACATGGTCGGCGAACAACGCTGGGTTCAGTGGCTTTCCCATCTCATTCTCGGCGGTGCGTCTGCGGTCGTGCTGCTGCCGTTGCTGTGGGTGCTGCGGACATCGTTTGCCGACAAAGTGGTGGCCTATCAGATACCGCCGGATCTGTTCTTCACGCCGACCCTCGATAATTATCGCGAGGTGTTGCTGCAGTTCGATTTCGGCACTTTCTTCCTCAACAGCCTCATCGTTGCCCTGACCACCACGGCAATCGCGCTGCTGCTGGGCGCCGCGGCGGCCTACGCCATCGACCGGTTCCGCACAGGCGGCGCGGCGATGCCGGTCGCCATTCTGGCAACCCAGATGATGCCGCCCATCGTGCTCGTCATCCCGTTCTTCCTCATCTTCAAGCAGGTGGGGCTGGCCGACACCCATTTCGGCCTGATCCTGACCTATCTCACCTTCAACCTGCCCTATGTGGTGTGGCTGATGATGAGCTTTCTCAAGCGCGTACCGCGCGAGCTGGACGAAGCCGCCGTCATCGACGGCGCCGGCCCCTTCACGGTGTTCTGGCGCATCGTCATGCCGGCGGCGCTGCCGGGCATCGGCGCGGCGGCTGTGCTCTCCTTCGTGCTGTGCTGGAACGAGTTCCTGTTCGCGCTGATGCTCACCGGGCAGCAGACCAAGACGCTGCCGGTGGCCATCTCCAGCCTCGTCACCCAGCAGGGCACGGCCATCGGCGCCGTGTGCGCCTCCACCATGCTGGCGATCGCGCCGATGGTCTTCATCTATTTCGCCATCCGCAAACTTCTGGTTGCCGGTCTCAGCCTCGGCGCGGTGAAAGGCTGAACAAAGCCGCGGCTAACGCGGCGCTTCAACAAACACCTTCCGAACCCGTCAATTGGGGAATTGCCATGTCCAGCTTGCAGGCACTCAGGTCGCAGACGTCCGGTTCCGCCGCGTCCTGTAAATCGCTCTTCCTTGCCGGTGCGGCAGCCGCCGCACTTCTTTCCGCCACACCGGCCTTTGCCGCGGCCGACGTCTGCAAGGGCGCCGACATCAACATCCTGATGGAAACGGTGCCCGACACCGATGCCCTGATCTCGCTGAAGGGCGAATTCGAAAAGGCCCACGATGCGAAGGTCAACATCGAGGCCGTCAACTATTCGCTGATGCACGAGAAGCTGGTGCCCAGCCTGACAGCCCCGACCTCCAGCTATGACGTGCTGATCGTCGACAGCTACTGGGTTGGCGAATTCAAGACCGCCGGCTGGATCAAGGATCTGGACGACTGGATCGCCCGCGACAAGGTGGATACCGCCGTCTATTTCCCCGCCCTGATGGAACTGAACGGCAAGGTGCAGGGCAAGACCTACATGCTGCCGTTCTGGCAGTATGCGATGGGCGTGCTTTATCGCAAGGATATCGTCGAAAGTCCTGCATTCCAGAAGGCCTACAAGGAAAAATTCGGTCACGACTGGAAGATGCCGACCTCGATGGGCGAGTTTGCCGAGGTGGTGAAGTGGGCCAACAACTATGAGGGTATGCACGGCATCGCCATGGCCGCGCAGCGTTCCGACCCGGTCGTTATGGAGGCAACAAACTATCTCTTTGCCGAAGGCGGCGATTTCTACGACCGCACCACGTGGAAGCCGACGATGGACAGCCCCGAGGCCGTCAAGGCTGTAACGATCTATGCGGATCTTCTCAAGAACGCCGCCCAGCCGGGCGCGCTCGGCGCCAACTTCGACGACGTCGCCAACACGCTGAAGCAGGGCAAAGCGATCTTCGCCATCAGCTACCTGTTCCTGTTCCCCACCCTGCAGGATCCGAAGGATTCCAAGGTCGTCGGCAAGATGGATTTCGCTCCGGTGCCGGGCAAGGACTCCTTCCTCGGTGCGTGGGGCTGGGCTGTGCCGTCCAACGCCAAGAACCCCGAGTGCTCGTGGGAATTCCTGAAGTGGGTGGAATCGAAGGATATCGCCTACAAGCGCGCGCTGGCCGGCGGCCAGCCGACGCAGGAGTGGATCTACCAGGACCCCGCCTTCCTCAAGGCATGGCCGGTGATGACCCAGGTCGGCACCGCGCTGGCGCACTCCAAGGGCCTTCCGATCATGTCGCGCTCCACCCAGCTGGTTGAGACCTTCGCCGAGGTGATGGGCAATGTGCTGGCCAACGGCGAGGAGCCGGCCACCGCGCTCAGCGACGCGCAGGGCAAGTTCGGCGCTCTCGTCAAGGGCGACCCGCTGCTGAAGTGAGCCGCCGGAAGGCCGGGCACCCCCTGCCCGGCCTCTCTCCAGACCCCTGTTCAGGGCGCAGCCGGTTTCCCGCCGGCTGGCCGGCCAGCGAGCGCGATGACGATGAGCACAGCCAGCAGCATCAGCACCACCGGGACAAAAGCCCGGCCGGGCGGCCTCGCCGCCCGGTGGAGCCAGTATGTGTTTCTGGCGCCCACCATCATCGTGCTCGCGGTCGTGGTGGCGGCACCGCTGCTCTATTCAATCTATCTCAGCTTTCAGGAATATATCATCACCTACGGCATGGGCGATTTCATCGGCTTCGGCAATTACCTTGCCGTCCTGTCCGATGATTTCAATCAGGTCTCATGGGTCACGATGAAGCTGACGGTGCTGTGCGTCGTCATAGAGTTCTTCGTCGCCTTCGGTCTGGCGCTGCTTCTCAACCAGCCGAACCTGAAGGGGCGGTCGTTCTATCTCGTCGTTCTGATGATCCCGGTGCTGATGACGCCGGTTGCCGTCGCGCTGATGTTCCGCCTCATGTTCAACCCCAATCTGGGCATCGTGAACTGGGTAATCGGCCTTGCCGGCATTCCGCCGCAGGGCTGGTTCGGCGATCCCAACCTGGCACTCGGCACCATCGTGTTCGTGGACGTGTGGCACGAAACTTCGCTGATGCTGCTGATGCTCTATGCCGGCCTGCAGGCAATGCCGTCGGAGCCGGTGGAGGCCGCCCGCATCGACGGCGCCAGCCGGCTGCAGATTCTGCGCTATGTCACGTGGCCGCTGATGAAGCCGGTCATTCTGGTGGCGCTGCTGATCCGCATGATCGCGGCCCTGAAAAGCTACGACCTGATCTACATGCTGACGCAGGGCGGCCCCGGCAAGGCGACCGAGACGATCTCGTTCTATGCCTACCGGCTCGGCTTCCGCTTTCTCGATATCGGTCAGGCGGCGGCGGTCTCGTTCATCCTGCTGATGGTCGTCATCGTGCTGACGCTGGTGCTGCTGCGCACCATGCGGGAGGCGTAGGCGATGGAGGAGACCCGCCCCGGCAACGCAAACCGCTGGCGTCGCTTCGCCGAATGGGACGAGCGCCCGCTGCGCCACGACCTGTTCGCGGCAGAGAACCCCGAAGCCGGTTTCGCGGTCTTCAGGAGCCCTTACGATCCCGCGCCTTCGGTGCGCATCGAGGGCGGGCGCATCGCGGCCATGGACGGACGCGAGGCCGCGGATTTCGACATCATCGATGCCTTTATCGCGGCCCACCATCTCGACCCCGACATGGTCGCCACCGCGATGGCGATGGACCCGGGCGAGATTGCCCGCAAGCTCGTGGACATCAACGTGCCGCGGGCGGAGCTAGAGGCCCTTGCCCGCGGCCTTACCCCGGCCCGGCTGGCGGAGGTGGTGGGGCGGCTCTCGGCGCTGGAAATCGCCTTTGCCTACGCCAAGATGCGCCAGCGCAGGACGCCGGGCAATCAGGCCCACGTCACCAATGCCAAGGACGATCCGCTGCAGCTCGCCGCCGATGCGGCCACCGCCGTGGCACTTGGCTTCGACGAGATCGAAACCACCATGCGGGTTGCCTCCAACGCGTGGTCCAACGCGCTGGCCTGCACGGTGGGCGCGGCCGTGGGACGTGGCGGGGCACTGTTCCAGTGTTCCATCGAGGAAGCGGAGGAACTGCAGATCGGGCTCGCCGGGCTCGCCTCCTATGCTGAAACCGTGTCGGTCTATGGCACCGAGCGCGCCTTCATCGACGGCGACGACACCCCATGGTCGAAGGCCTTTCTGACTGCGGCCTATGCCTCGCGCGGCATCAAGGCGCGCTGCACCTCCGGCGCGGCGTCCGAACTGCTGATGGGTTTTCACGAAAAGCGCTCGCTGCTTTATCTGGAGGCGCGCTGCCTCTGCCTGCAACGGGCGATGGGCGTGCAGGGCACCCAGAACGGCGGCATCGACGGCGCGCCGCTCACCGCGTCCATGGCCGGCGGCGTGCGCGAGCTGATGGCCGAAAACCTCATTGCCGTCTGGCTCGGTCTGGAATGCGCCTCCGGCAACGATACCCGCATCAGTGAGTCGGAAATCCGGGTCGGCGCCAAGATCACGCCCTACCTGATGGCCGGTTCCGACCTGATCTGCTCCGGTTTCGGTTCCGTCAACAAATACGACAACTCGTTCAATGCCTCGCTCTTCAATGGCGAGGAGATTGAAGACTATCTGGTGCTTCAGCGCGATTTCGAGGCCGATGGCGGACTGACGCCGGTGGGCGAAGACAAGGTGCTCGACCTGCGCGTGCGCGCGGTGGAGGCTCTGGCCGCCGTTCTGGACGAGCTCGATCTCGCCCGTGTCGGCCGCGACCAGATGCTGTCCGTCGTGTTCGCCTCCGGTTCCGCCCAGACCGAGAGTTTCACCGCCGGCATGGTCACGCCGGTGAGCGATGCCATCAAGGCCCGCGGCCTCACCGCGCTCGATGTGGTGCGCGCGCTGGCCCGGCGGGGCTACGAGGCGGAGGCACAGAACCTGATGCTGATGCTGCGCCAGCGCGTCAGCGGCGATTACCTCCAGACCTCCGCCATCGTGCGCGACGGACGGGTCATCAGCGCGGTCAACGATCCCAACGATTATCAGGGGCCGGCGACGGGCTATCGCATGAGCCCGCAGCGATGGCAGGCCGTGCAGTCGATCCGCAACGTGCTGACCCGCGACAGCGTGCTGGCG
>DAIPYB010000005.1:0-21364 GCA_036782955.1 Pseudoxanthobacter sp.
GACGGCGAACAGCACGTCACCGTGCCGGATCGTGCGAGCCATGTGGGTTGCAAGCCCGCCGCCGGGATCGAGCAGCACCGAGCGGCGCCCCAGCATGGTCAGCACATAGCGCACCAGATCGACCACCGGCGCCGACCGCATCTGCCCGACGAGATAAACGGTGTCGGCGGCCTCCAGCAGGTCCGTTGCCTGTGCAAGCTGGCTGGCGGTGATGTCGGTCAGCATTTCCTGCAGTGCGGCAATGTCGCGGATGATGAGATCGCGCAGGAAGCCGGTCTCGCTGCGGTCCGTGCGGCTGCTCAGTTCCTCTTCCAGCACCCGCACCCGCGCCTCGAAGCCCGGTGCGGTGGTTGCCAGGCGCTTCTGGAACAGGCCCTGCAACTCCTTGAAGCCCCGGTAGCCAAGATATTGCGCGAAGCGCACGAAGCTGGAGGCGTGGATCTCGCAGCGCTGGGCAATGGCATTGACCGACAGCACCGCGACATCGTTGGGGTTCTGCGTCAGGTAGGTTGAGATGCGCTGGTAGGTCCGGCTCATGCCGTCATAGCGGTCATGGATGAGCCGGATCAGCGCCTCGTAATCCTGCGGGCTCTCGAAATCGGTCTCCGCCGCTTCGCCGCCTTTGGCCGCGCCGGTTGGTCCGGTCTTGTCCTTGTCGCCGGTCGTTCTCATGGATCGGGCCTTTTGTGGCGGGGGCTGCAATGGCAGGACGGCCTTGCAACGATCATTGCATGATGAGGCGGATTGCAGCGATTACAAGAGGCCTGTTGCGGCCAAATTGCCGCTGCGGGCGTGCGACAAGAGCGATAATTCGCGCAATGCGTGTGGAATCAGCGTCGAATGCCGCCGGTGCGCGGCACATTGTCAGCAAAATTCACTTTTTGGCCGCGATTTATGCAATGACTATTGCGCAATTCCGGAATCGGAAATAATCTCTGCGCATGGCTCCGGGGTTGCAGGGACCCGTTCAAGAGGTCGGCCGGAGCCGGATACAACGGCAACCGGACCCGGATGGGTCCGTTGGGGAGGGTAAGGGCAGGTGGTCCGGTCGGACTTTTCCTGCCGGCGCGCAGGTCGCGCGCGGGATGCTGCCGGCTGAATATGTCCGCGCGGATCCTGCCGGCCGGCGTTTCTCCGCACACACTCTGGGTTCGTCCCATGGCGTGGCGCCGGCTGCATTGCTGCCGGCGGACGGCGACGCACACCCTGCGCGGCGCGCAGCCATTCCCCGGGCACCGGATTGCGCCTGTCAGCGGTCTCCGGCCGCGGCGGGAAAATGAAACAATAATAAAACCCTGAGGAAATGCCATGAGGAAGCTTCTGATCGGCGCGGCGGTATCGGTGCTGATGACCATGCCGGCGCACGCGGAGAAGATCGGCGTCGCCATGTCGCTGTTCGACGACAACTATCTGACCGTGCTGCGCCACAACATGCAGGACTACGCCAAGACGCTGGATGGCGTGACGCTGCAGGTGGAAGACGCGCAGGGCGACATCTCGCGCCAGCAGAGCCAGATCGAGAACTTCATCGCTTCCGGGGTCGACGGCATCGTGGTGATGCTGGTCGATGCCGATTCCGGCCCGGCCATTTCCGCCCTTGCCGACAAGGCTGGCGTTCCGCTGGTGTTCGTCAACATGGCGCCGACGGGCGTGGAGGGCCTGCCGGCCAAGCAGGCGTGGGTCGGTTCCGACGAGGAACAGGCCGGCCGTCTTGAAACCGAGGAAGTCTGCAAGCTGCTCGGCGGCAAGGGCGAGGCCGTGATCCTGATGGGCCAGCTCGGCACCACCGGCCAGCGCGGGCGCACCAAGGCCACCCATGAGGTGCTGGCGAGCGACAAGTGCAAGGGCATCAAGGTGCTGGACGAGCAGAGCGCCAACTGGATGCGCACGCCCGCCATGGACCTGATGACCAACTGGATTTCCTCCGGCCTGAAGCCCAACGCGGTGATCGCCAACAATGACGAGATGGCGCTGGGTGCGGTGCAGGCACTGCGTGCCGCCGGCATTCCCAAGGGCGAAGTGATCGTGGCCGGCGTCGATGCCACCAAGGACGGCCAGGCCGCCGTGGAGAGCGGCGACATGGCGGTGACGGTGTTCCAGAACGCCAAGGGACAGGGCACCGGCGCCATCGACGCGGTGCTCGACATCGCCCGCGGCAAGCCGGTGGAGAAGAAGAACTTCATCCCCTTCGAGCTCGTCACCAAGGAAAACCTCGCGCAGTACACCGCCGCGAACTGAACGCGGGCGGGCCGGCGGGCTCAGCGGCCCGGCCGGCCCGCCGGTTCAGCCGAGGGAGCGAAGGGAGGAAGGACATGCTGACCCGGACCGAGCCGCAGCCGCCTGCGGCGCCGCGCGGCCAGCGCGCCGGCGACCTGTTGCGCGTGGAGGGCATCCGCAAGGCCTTTCCCGGCGTTCTGGCGCTGGACGATGTGCGCTTCACCCTGCGTGCCGGCACGGTGCACGCGCTGATGGGGGAGAACGGCGCCGGTAAATCGACGCTGATGAAGATCATCGCCGGCATTCAGGAGCCCGACGAGGGCACCATCCACCTGCGCGGCGAGCGCGTGCGGCTGACCTCGCCGCTGGACGCGCTGGAACGCGGCATTGCCATGATCCATCAGGAACTGAACCTGATGGGGCCGATGACGGTGGCGGAGAACATCTGGATCCGTCGCGAGCCGCGCAATGCCTTCGGCCTCATCGATCATGCCGCCATGCGGCGGCAGACGCAGGCGCTGTTCGACCGGCTGAAGATCGACCTCGATCCCGATTCCCGCGTCGAGGAGCTTTCGGTCGCGGCCCGCCAGATGGTCGAGATCGCACGGGCCGTTTCCTATGAGAGCGACGTGCTCATCATGGACGAGCCGACCAGCGCGCTGACGGAATCGGAAGTCTCGCACCTGTTCGACATCATCCGCGACCTGCGCGCGCAGGGCATCGGCATCGTCTACATCACCCACAAGATGAATGAGCTGTTCGAGATCGCCGACGAGTTCTCGGTGTTCCGTGACGGCCGTTACATCGGCACGCATGCCAGCGCGGCGGTCACCCGCGACGACATCATCCGCATGATGGTCGGCCGCGAGATCACCAACATGTTTCCGAAGGAGAGCGTGCCCATCGGCGAGGTCGTCTTGTCGGTGCGCAACCTGACGCTCGCCGGCGTATTTCAGGACGTCAGTTTCGATGTGCGCGCCGGCGAGATTCTCGGCTTCGCCGGCCTTGTCGGCTCGGGCCGCTCGAACGTGGCGGAAACCGTGTTCGGCGTGACACCGGCAACCGCAGGCGAGATCCGCATCGGCGGGCAGGAAGTGAAGGTCGGCTCGCCTCATCAGGCGATGCAGCTCGGCATGGCTCTGCTGACCGAGGATCGCAAGGACACCGGCTGCTTCCTGATGCTGGATATCCTTGAAAACATGCAGATGGCGCTGCTGCGCGACAGCGACCATGTGCATTTCGGCTTCGTCGATGAAAGGGCGATCAGCGATCGCTGCGAGGAGATGGTGCAGCTTCTGCGCATCAAGACCCCCTCGCTGGACCAGAAGATCGGCAACCTTTCGGGCGGCAACCAGCAGAAGGTGCTGCTGGCGCGCTGGCTGCTGACCGGGCCGCGCATCCTCATCCTCGACGAGCCGACGCGCGGCATCGACGTGGGCGCGAAATCGGAGATCCACCGTCTCATTTCCGCGCTCGCCGGCAAGGGCGTGGCCATCATCATGATCAGCTCCGAACTGCCGGAGATCCTCGGCATGAGCGATCGCGTGCTGGTGATGCACGAAGGCCATGCCACCGGAATCCTCGACCGCAGCGAAGCCGATCAGGTGCGCATCATGGAACTGGCAGCCCGCTGAGGGGCGGTTGCCGGCTCTCGTCACAGACAACAATCAGGCAGCGGCCCCTTGCGCCTGCCCGGCCAGCCGGCGCGGGAAAGGACACGAAGAGCCGGCCCCTTTCCGCCCCGGCGGTGGAGAGGAAAGCCGGCCAGCGCATCGGGGTTCGCGGAGGAGACGACAGATGGACAATGCCACGATGACCGGCTCAAAGGCGGTTGCCTCCGGCCCGGCCGCCGACAAGGCGGCACCGGCAAAGACCCGGTCCCGCTTTCGCGCGCCGCCGGAACTCAACATCCTGACGGTGCTGGTGGGTGTCGCGCTGGTGTTCGAGGTCCTGGGCTGGATCACACAGGGGCAGAGCTTCCTGCTGAACTCCCAGCGCCTCACCATCATGATCCTGCAGGTCTCCGTTGTCGGCATCATCGCCATCGGCGTGACGCAGGTCATCATCACCGGCGGCATTGACCTGTCCTCCGGCTCCGTCGTCGCCATGACGGCGATGATCTCGATGAGCTTCGCGCAGGTAAGTTCCTATGCGGCGGCGGTCTATCCCGGCCTCACCGACCTGCCGGTGATCGTGCCGGTGGGCGTCGGCCTGCTGATCGGGCTGCTCGCCGGGCTCATCAACGGCGCCCTGATCGCCTATACCGGCATTCCGGCCTTCATAGCCACGCTGGGCGTGATGGTTTCGGCGCGTGGCATCGCCAAGTGGTATACCAACGGCAAGCCGATTTCGTTTCCCACCCATTCCTTCGCTGCTATCGGCTCGGGCATCTGGCCGGTCGTCATCTTCCTCGTGATCGCCGTCATCTTTCATGTGATGCTGCGCTATACACGCTACGGCAAGTTTACCTACGCCATCGGCGCCAACCGGCAGGCGGCGCGCGTGTCGGGGATCAATGTCCAGACCCATCTCATCAAGGTCTATGCCATTGCCGGCCTGCTTTCCGGTCTCGCCGGCATCGTGGCTGCCGCCCGTGCCCAGACCGCTCAGTCCGGCATGGGCATGATGTATGAGCTCGATGCCATCGCAGCAGCGGTGATCGGCGGCACATCGCTTGCCGGCGGCATCGGCCGTATCGGCGGCACCGTGATCGGCATGCTGATCCTCGGCCTCATGACCTCCGGCTTCACCTTCCTGCGCATCGATGCCTTCTATCAGGAGATCGTGAAGGGCGTGATCATCGTGGCGGCAGTGGTGGTGGACGTTTATCGCCAGCGGCGGCGCGGCCGCGCGCTCTGAGCAAACGCGTCTTTCACAGACCGGCGAGGCGCCCGCTCATCAGCGGGCGCTTTTGCATTTTCATCTCCGGTCGCGGGGGGAGGCAACGCGGGCTTGCCATCTCAAACAAACGTTTGGTAGCTTTGGTGCGAAGCGGGAGGAAACAGCTTCGCGAAAACAAAAACGGATCGGCCCCAAGGCCGGCAGGACCCGCGGAATCACCCCGCGGCCGCGCCGCTTTGCGCCATCGTCGATGAAAACGCGATTCTCCCGCCGGGTTCAGGGAGAACTTCATGACCACGGCCTATATCGTCGATTATCTGAGAAGTCCGTTTTCCCCGGCGCAGCGCGGCCCGCTGGCGGGTGTGCGCCCGGACGATCTGGCCGCGGGCGTCATCCGGGCTCTTGTGGCGCGGGCTCCGTTCGATCCGGCAGAAATCGAGGACGTCAATTTCGGCTGCGCCTTTCCAGAAGGCGAGCAGGGCCTCAACATCGCCCGCTGCGCCGCGCTCATCGCCGGCCTACCGCAGACGGTCGGCGCTTCCACGGTCAACCGCTGGTGCGGCTCCTCCATGCAAGCCGTGCAGATGGCGGCTGGCGCCATCGCCATGGGCGCTGGCGATGCCTTTATCGCCGGCGGCGTTGAATCGATGAGCCGCGTGCCGATGATGGGCTTTGAGCCCAAGCCGAACCCGGCGTGGAGCGAGGCGCAGCAGCAGGCCTTTCTCAACATGGGCCTGACGGCTGAGAATCTGGCCGATCGCTACGGCATCGGCCGCGAGGCGCAGGACGCCTATGCCATCGAGAGCCAGAAGAAGGCGCTGGCAGCGCAGGCCGATGGCCGTCTTGCGGCGGAACTGGCGCCGAACGACCTTCTGGCCGCCGATGGCTGCCCCCGCCAGCCCGACCCGGCCAAGATGGCCACGCTGAAGACGGTGTTCCGCGAAGGCGGCACGGTGACCGCCGGCAACGCCTCGCCGCTGACCGACGGTGCGTCCGCGACGCTGGTCTGCTCGGAAAGCTTCGTGCGCCGTCATGGCCTGACGCCGCTGGCGCGGGTGGCGGCCTACGCGATTTCCGGCTGCGCGCCGGAGATCATGGGCATCGGCCCGGTGGAGGCCACCCGCAAGGCGCTGACGCGGGCGGGCATCGCCGCCGCTGATCTCGACGTGATCGAGATGAACGAGGCCTTCGCGGTGCAGGTTCTGGCCTGCTGCCACGATCTCGGCATCGATCCGACCCGCCTCAACCGCGACGGCGGCGCAATTGCTCTCGGCCATCCGCTGGGTGCGACCGGGGCGCGCCTCGTCGGCAAGGCTGCCAGCCTGCTGAAGCGCGACGGCGGCCGTTTCGGCCTTGCCACCCAGTGCATCGGCGGTGGGCAGGGCATTGCCATGGTACTCGAGGCGGCCTGAATGTGACGGCCGCTCAGCGGGTTGGCGGCGATTGCCGCCGGCCCGCAGAATGCTGAAAAGACAAAGAAAAACGCTGAAAACAGACCATGACGCCGCCGCGCCGCCCGCGACGATGCCTGAACCGGGCGTCGGCGCCGGCCGCGTGAACTTGCGCTGAATGGGAGGAAAACAAAGACATGCTCGGACTGATGATGGAGTCGCCGCTCCTGATCTCGGCAATCCTGCGTCATGCGGAAACCTATCACGCCACCACGGAAGTCGTTTCCCGGACCGTGGAAGGCGACATTCACCGCTATACCTACGCCGACATGGCCCGGCGCAGCCGCCAGCTTGCCAACGCGCTGCAGCGGCTGGGGCTGGCGCCCGGCGACCGCGTGGGCACGCTGGCGTGGAACGGCTATCGCCACATGGAACTCTATTATGGCGTGTCGGGGTCGGGCCTCGTCTGCCACACCATCAATCCGCGCCTGTTCCATGACCAGATTGCCTACATCATCGGGCATGCCGAGGATCGGGTACTGTTCGCGGACCTGACTTTCGTGCCGATACTGGAGGCGCTGGCCGACAGCCTGCGGGACCTGAAGGCCGTGGTTCTCTTGACCGACGAAGCGCACATGCCGGTCTCGACGGTGCTGCCGAACCTCGTCTGCTATGAAACCCTGATCGGCGCGGAGGGCGATGCCTTCGAGTGGCCGGTGTTCGATGAAAACACCGCCTCGGGCCTGTGCTACACCTCCGGCACCACCGGCGATCCCAAGGGCGTGCTCTACAGCCATCGTTCCAGCGTGCTGCACGCCATGAGCAGCAGCCTGCCGGATGTTCTGGGGCTCTCGGCCAGCGATGCGGTGTCGCCGATCGTGCCGATGTTCCACGTCAACGCGTGGGGCATGCCTTATTCGGCACCCATGGTGGGCGCCAAGCTGGTGCTGCCGGGGCCGAATCTCGATGGCGCCAGCCTGCACGCGCTGTTCGAGGCCGAAGGGGTGACCGTCACCGCCGGCGTGCCGACCGTGTGGCTGGGCCTGCTGGACTGGATGGATACCCATGGCCGCCATTTCGGCAGCCTGAAGCGGGTGTTCATTGGCGGCTCGGCGGCGCCGCTCATCATGATCAGTCGTTTCCACAACATGGGCGTGAATGTCCGCCATGCGTGGGGCATGACGGAGACGAGCCCCATCGGCCTCGCCTGTGCGCTGAAGCCCGCGCACGACGCCCTCGACGGCGAACAGCGGCTGTTGCTGGAGGCCAAGCAGGGCCGCCCGGTGTTCGGCATGGAATTCCGCGTGGAGAGTGCCGACGGCCGGCCGGTGGCGCGCGATGGCAAGGCCTTCGGGGCCATGATGGTGCGCGGACCATGGGTGGCCGCAGCCTATTTCAACACCCCAGAAAGCCCGGCGCACGAAGCGGTGCCCGGCTGGTTCAACACCGGCGACGTGGTGACCATGGATCCCGACGGCTTCGTGCAGATCGTGGACCGCACCAAGGATGTGGTGAAATCCGGCGGCGAATGGATCAGTTCCATCGAGCTTGAGAACATCGCGCAGGCCCATCCCGCCGTG
Organism: Pseudoxanthobacter sp.; assembly: GCA_036782955.1. Lineage (GTDB taxonomy): Bacteria > Pseudomonadota > Alphaproteobacteria > Rhizobiales > Segnochrobactraceae > Pseudoxanthobacter. The sequence goes on from DAIPYB010000005.1 coordinate 8,030, forward strand.
AAGGAAGCCGCGGTCGTTGCCAAGCCAGACCAGCGCTGGGGTGAACGGCCCATCCTCGTCGTCGTCCTGCACCCCGGCCACAGTTTCACCCGTCATGAGATGGCGGACTACTATAAGGACAAGATCTCGCGCTGGAGCATTCCCGACGATGTGCTCGTCGTCGACGAACTGCCCCACACCGCCACCGGCAAGCTGCTGAAAACGGCCATCCGCGAAATCGTGTTGGAGGAATATCGCCGCACGCTGCCGGGCGATCTGGTGGCGGGATAAGCCCGGCCGGGCGCAGCCGGCGCCATTCTTGAGCCGGATGGCGTTTCCCGCTAGGAATCGCCATCTGGTCTTCCCGCCTATCCCGGGTTGCCCGGTCATGCCGCTCGTGCCTGCCGCCGACGGCGGAAGAATGCAGGCCCGGCAGCGGGAGGGAAGATTCAGGTGTCGGCTTCGCAATCCAGATTTGGCCTCCTGCCGTTCCTGAAACGGGAATGGTACACCCTCGCCATCGTCGGCATGGTGGTGCTGGCCTCGTTCCTGCCGATCAGCGGCAAACCGGCGGCCGCCTTCGATACCGCGACCACGCTCGCCATCGCCCTGCTGTTCTTCCTGCACGGCGCCCGCCTGTCGCGTGATGTGGTGATCGCGGGCCTCACGCACTGGCGGCTGCACATCGTCATTTTGGCCACGACATTCGTGCTGTTTCCGCTGCTTGGTCTCATCATCTGGGCCATACCCGGCATTCTGCCGGAGGCGCTGATGACCGGCATCATGTTCCTCGCCGTGCTGCCCTCCACGGTGCAGTCGTCGATTGCGTTCGTCTCTATTGCGCGCGGCAACGTGCCGGCCGCGGTGTGCGCGGCATCGGCCTCCAACATCTTCGGCATGTTCATCACGCCGCTGCTGGTGGGGCTGATCTTCCACAATATCGGCAGCGGCCCCGGCTTTTCCTTCGACGCTCTGGAATCGATCCTCCTGCAACTGCTGCTGCCGTTCGTGGCGGGACAGATCGTACAGCCGTGGCTTGGGCCCGCACTGCGTCGTCACCGCCTGCTGACGCAGACGGTGGATCGCGGCTCCATTCTGATGGTGGTCTACGCGGCGTTCTCAGAGGCGGTGATCGGCGGGCTGTGGCACAAGGTTTCGCTGGATGCGCTGGCGATCGTGGTGGCGATCGACATCGTTCTCCTGGCGGCCGTTCTGCTCATCACATGGTTCGGCAGTGCAGCACTGGGGTTCAACCGCGAGGATCGCATCACCATCGTGTTCTGCGGCTCCAAGAAAAGCCTCGCGTCCGGTGCGCCCATGGCCAATGTGCTGTTCGCCGGGCAGGATGTGGGTGCAATCGTGCTGCCGCTGATGTTCTTCCACCAAATCCAGCTCATGGTGTGCGCGGTTCTTGCCCGCCGTTTTGCGGCCAGTGCACCACCGGAAGGCGAGGTTCCGCATCGGGCGTGATCTGCCTCAAGGCGATGTTATGCTGCGGCTGCGAACATCAGGCGTGGCCTCTTGCCGGCGTTGCGCGCCCTCCGGCGCGGCTTGCCGGCTGTCAGGCTCGGTTCGTCCGGCATTCCGCCGGGGCGGCGCGCCGGTTGTTGCGGCCCGGCGGCGACGAAATGTTTCAGGCTTGAACAGGACTTTGCCGAATGGACACCACCACCCCGGCGGCGAACGGCCCCGAGAGCACCGGCGACACCCAGCCGGAGCGGCATCACAGCAAGTTTCTGCGTTTCATCGAGCAGGCCCGCAGCCTTGAAATGCTGCGCATGGCCGTGGCGCACCCTTGCGATCAGGTCTCGCTGGAAGGTGCGCTTCAGGCCCGCAAGGACGGCATCGTGGAGCCGATCCTCGTCGGACCCGTCGCCAAGATTCAGAAGGTTGCCGCCGATATCGGCGAGAGTCTCGATGGCGTCGAGATCGTCGATGCGCCCCACAGCCATGCCGCCGCCGCCACGGCGGTGCAACTGGTGGCGGCCGGCAAGGCCGACATCGTCATGAAGGGCAGCCTGCATTCCGACGAGATCCTCGGTGCTGTGCTGTCCAAGGAAGGCGGCCTGCGCACCGCCCGTCGTCTCAGCCATGTCTTCATCATGGACGTGCCGACCTATGATGACGTGCTGTTCATCACCGATGCGGCGGTGAACATCTTCCCCGACCTGCCTTCCAAGGCCGATATCCTGCAGAATGCCATCGACCTGCACTGGGGCCTCGGCCTTGATCGGCCGCGCGTGGCGATCCTGTCGGCGGTGGAGACGGTGACGCCGAAGATCCCCAGCACCATCGAGGCAGCCGCATTGTGCAAGATGACGGATCGCGGCCAGATTTCCGGGGCCGATGTCGATGGTCCGCTGGCGCTGGACAATGCCATCGACGTCGAGGCGGCGCGGGTCAAGGGCATCGTGTCGGAAGTCGCCGGGCGTGCGCAGATCCTGATGGTGCCGGATCTGGAGGCCGGCAACATGCTGGCCAAGAACCTCACCTTCCTGGCCGGTGCTGATGCGGCCGGCATCGTTCTGGGCGCGCGCGTTCCGGTCGTGCTGACCTCGCGTGCCGACAGCATCATTGCCCGCCGGGCATCCTGCGCCGTGGCGGCGATCTATGCCGATTACCTGCGCCGCAAGCGCGGCAAGGCGCTGGCCGCCGCCGACTGAGGCCGCATTGCCCCGGCAATCCCCGCGGCAACACCCGGGGATTGCCAAGGGGCATGCCGGCGCGCTCTGCTTTGCCGGTCGGGCGGCAGGCAGCATGATTCGCCGTTTCCGGCGGGGGAGCTTCCGGGGAGACGCGATGTTCGATTCCGCCACGCTCGCAGGCCATGCGCTCAGCAAGGACGAATTCCGCACGCTCGCGCCGCAGCTGCGCGAAGACCTGCTCAACGCCCAGTTCGATCTGGTGGAGCAGCGTCGGCGCGCGGTTCTGGTGCTGGTGAACGGTCCCGACGGCGCCGGCAAGGGCCACGTGCTGACGCGGCTCTACCAGTGGATCGTTGCGCATTAGCTGGAAACCATCTCCTACGACGATCCGGACGGGGTACATCGCCACCACCCCATGGCATGGCGCTACTGGCGCGATCTGCCGGCCAAGGGGCGCATCGGCATCATGCTGGGGTCCTGGTATCACCAGATCCTGCGCGGGGTGACGCTGGGCGGCATCAACGATGCCGAACTGACGCAGGTGCTCGACCGCACCAACCGCATGGAGGCGATGCTCTCCGCCGAAGGCGTCATCATCATCAAGCTGTGGCTCTATCTCAGCCGTGACGATGCGATCCGCCGCCTTGAGCGCAAGGGCGACAAGCTGCGCCTTTCCGACGTCACCATCCGCGAATGGCCGGAGCTGAACACTGCGCGCGGGCATGACCGCCTGCTGCGGGCCGCGATCCGCGTTGCCGAGCAGACCTCCACGGCGGCGGCGCCATGGGAGGTGGTGCCGGCGGCCGACGGGCGCTATCGCGATGCGGCAGTGGGCAAGGTGCTGCTGGATGCGCTGGCACGCGCGGCCGCCAACGGCCATCCGCAGGCCTTGCAGCAAACCTCGCCGGCCGCGCCCACCGTGCCGCTGCATCAGGAGATCGTCACCACGGGGATCGATGCGCCGGTCTCCAGTTTCCGCTTGCCCGTGACCTCGCTTGTCGGCTCGCTCGATCTGTCCCGCCGGCTCGACGATGACGACTACAAGAAACGCCTGGAGCAGGCCCAGCATAAGCTGGCCGACATCACCATCTCGCGCGGGTTCCGCAAGCGCGGGCTGATCTGCGTTTTTGAAGGCAACGATGCCGCCGGCAAGGGCGGTGCCATCATGCGCCTGCGGCAGGCGCTCGATCCACGCCGCGTCCGGGTCTGGCCCATTGCCAAGCCGACCGACGAGGAGCTTGCCCATCCCTATCTGTGGCGTTTCTGGCGGCGCATTCCCGCCCTCGGCCACACTGCCGTGTTCGACCGCTCGTGGTATGGCCGCGTGCTGGTGGAACGCGTGGAAGGCTTTTGCACGGCGGATGACTGGAGCCGCGCCTATGGTGAGATCAACGATTTCGAGCGCGATCTCGATGCCAACGGCTATGTGGTGGTCAAGTTCTGGCTGGCGATCAGTGCCGAGGAGCAATATCGCCGCTTCAAGGAGCGCGAGGCGGTTCCCTTCAAGCGTTTCAAGCTGACGGCGGAAGACTGGCGCAACCGCGAGAAGTGGCCGCTCTACGAGACGGCGGTGAACGATATGGTGGACCGGACATCCACTTCCTTTGCGCCGTGGACACTGGTGGAAGCCGAGGACAAACGCTTCGCTCGCGTCAAGGTTCTGGAGACCATCGCGCACCGGCTGGAACGGGCGCTCGACTGAGCCTGTCGGGACAAGCCGGTCGGCGTAGCCAATCTGCCGCACCGCAGCATATTGATCGGCGCCCATCGCATGCCCAGCTTTGTGGGAATTGCGCGGGCAACCTGCCCGCTGCCGCTCATGCGACCTGACGGGGGACTGCCTTGGACGCCTATCTCGCCCTTCTCACGGACCCCGCCGCCTGGGTGGCGCTGGCAACGCTGGTTGCCATGGAAATCGTGCTCGGCATCGATAACCTGCTGTTCATCTCCATCCTCACCAACCGCCTGCCGGAGGCCGACCGCTCCCGTGCCCGGCGCATCGGCATCGGTCTGGCGCTGGTGCTGCGGCTGGCGCTGCTTTCGACCGTTGCCTTCATCGTGCAACTGACGACACCGCTGTTCACGATGTTCGGCCACGGCTTTTCGTGGCGCGATCTCATCCTCATCGCCGGCGGTTTGTTTCTGGTGTGGAAGGCGACAAAAGAGATCCATCACAGCATAGATCCCGATCCGGAAGGTGACATGTTCGGCAGCAAAGGGGCCGCTATCGGCTTTTCGGCTGCCATTGGCCAGATTCTCATGCTCGATCTGGTGTTTTCCGTGGACAGCATCATCACTGCGGTCGGCATGACCAACCATGTGCCGATCATGGTGATCGCGGTCATCGCAGCGGTGACGGTCATGCTGGTGGCGGCCGATCCGCTGGGGCGCTTCATCGGCAACAACCCCACCATCGTCATGCTGGCGCTCGGTTTCCTGCTGCTGATCGGCACGACGCTGATTGCCGACGGCTTCGGGGCGCATATTCCGAAGGGTTATATCTACACCGCGATGGCGTTCTCGGCCGCGGTCGAAGGGCTGAACATGGTGGCGCGCAATCGCCGCAAGGCCCTGAAGGAGAAGGGCGGGTCAAGCCCGCACTGACGTGTCCGTGGCGGCCGGCTATTTCTGATTGAGTTTCGGCCGCCGCCGTCGTCCGCGACAAGCATTCATTGGGGAATACGCGACAAATCAACACTTTGCCTGCGGCCCGTGAATGAACGTCATGGTCATTGCCCGCGATGGCGGTCTAGAATGTGACGGCGGCTTCGGGGGGAATGGCGTTGGCGGAGCGTTTGGTACAGGCGGACGGGCAGGGGAGCGACCCCGGTTCGTTCCACGGCACGTCCCGCTCTGGCCCGACGATGCATTACGGACTGGCGGCGCTGGTAACCGGCGCCGTCTATCTCGCCATTGCGTTCGGCTGCGTATCCCTTGCCCGGCTGGGAGAGGGGCTGGCCACGGTGTGGCTGCCGGTCAGCATTGCCATCGCGCTGCTCATGCGCTGGCGGCCGCGTCCGTTGTGGCCGGTGCTGGTCGCGCTGCTTGTCGCGGCTTCGGCGGTGCAGCTCATAACCGGCCGCTCGCCTGCGGTGGCGCTGGGCATGGGGCTGGGCTCCACCACGGAGGCCGCCGTCGCTCTCTGGCTGATCAATCGCTTCGCGCCGGCAACGGGAACGCCCACATTGCGCGAGGCGATCCTGACGATGGTGTTCACCGTGCTGGTGGCGCCGCTGTTCAGCGCGGGGATCGGGGCCATTGCCCTGTCGCGGGCCAACGAGCAGCCTTATCTGTCGCTGGCCGCAGGCTGGTGGGGTATCTCCGCATGGGGCTCCGCCGTGGTCATGCCGTTTGCGATGACCGTCTCGCGCACCGCCCTGCGGCGGTTATCGCACCGCCGGCGGCTTGTGCGTCTGGGGCTGGCCGGCCTGGCTGCCATCGTCATCACGATTCTGGCATTCTCCTACACGTCCTATCCTTTCATCATCGTCGCCATGGCGGCGATGGCCTCCGTTCTCTGGTTCAATGCGCTGCGCGCCGCCATCGTCGGTGCACTGGCCGTTGCCACCGTGGTCGCATTGCAGCTTTCCGGCCTGCTCGGCACGCAGGAGGTCGTTGCGCGCTTTTTCTCCGCGGCGCTCGTCAGCGTGGTGCCGTTCCTGCTGGCGGTGCAGCGCGACGAACTGGCCCGCAGCGAGCAGGCCATGCGCCGCAGCGAGGCGCTTTTCCGCCGCGCGATGCAGAACTCCGCCATCGGGCTGGCGCTGGTGGGCATCGACGGCCGCTTTCTGCAGGTCAACGACGCGCTCTGCCGGCTGCTCGGCTACGACCGCGAGACGCTGCTGGGACGCACGTTCCTCGACGTCACCATGCCCGAGGATCAGGCTGAATCGGCGGCAGCCTCGACGCAGCTTCTCGCCGGTGCGGTGGATGCCGTGCAGATCGAGAAGCGCTATCGTCGCAGCGACGGCTCGGCGGTGTGGGCGGGGCTGGTAACATCCCTCGTCCACGACACGGCGACCGGCGAGCCGGAATATTTCATTTCGCAGGTGCAGGACATCGGCGAGCGGCGCCATGCCCAGCAACAGCTCGCCGAGGCGGAAAGCCGCTGGCACTTCGCGCTCGAAAGCGCGCGGCAGGGGGTGTGGGACAGCAATCTGCGGACAGGCGAGCACTTTGTCTCCGGCGTCTGGAAATCCCTGCTTGGCTTTGGCGACGACGAGTTCGACAGCCACGCCGTGGCGTGGTCCGATCTTGTGCACCCGGATGACCGGGGGGCGCTGGCGGATCTGGAGCGCCGCTGCGTGACGGGCAATCAGGACATGTTCGAGGCCGAGTTCCGGATGCGCCACAAGGATGGCCACTGGGTCTGGATTCTCGATCGCGGCCGGGTCATCGAGCGCGACGACACCGGCCGGGCGGCGCGACTGATCGGGACCCACACCGATATCTCGGATCGCAGGCGCACCGAGGAGGCCGTGCGGGCGCTCAACGAGCGGTTCCGGCTGGCGATGACGGCGGCCGAGGTCGGCCTGTTCGAATATGACGCCGGCCAGAACCGCGTGCTCTGGGACGAGCGCCTCTATCGTCTTTATCGCTGCGACCAGAAGCACTTCGGCGGCCATTTCGCCGACTGGGCGCAGCGGGTTCACCGCGACGATCTGGCCCGTATGGACCGCGAGTTCGAGGAGATGGCGCGCGGCGAGCGGGTGACGCTGAGCGATCACCGCATCGTGCGCGACGATGGCGTGGTGCGTTATATCCATACGGTCGGGCAGTTCATTCCTGCCCGCGGCGAGCAGTCGCCGCGGGTGATCGGCGTGCAGTGGGACGTGACGCCCCACACGCTGCTCAACCAGGCGCTGGCGGAGGAGAAGGAGCGTCTGCGCATTACATTGACCTCCATCGGCGACGGCGTCATCTGCACCGACGCGGTGGCGAACATCACCTTCATGAACCCCGTCGCGGAGCAGCTGACCGGCTGGACGCTGGCGGAAGCCGAAGGCCAGCCGGTCGGGGCCGTGTTCGCGCTGGTGCACGAGGATGACGGCCGCCCCTTCGACGATCCGGTGTGGGAGGTGCTGCACTCGCACCGCACGGTGACGACGCAGGAAGGGGCCCTGCTGGTCAACCGCCGCGACGATCGTTTCTCCGTGCACCAGACCACGGCACCGGTCATTACCGCGGCTGGTGAAGTGGTGGGGACCGTCCTGATCTTTCAGGACGTGACCGGCGCGCGGGCGCTGCAGAAAGCGCTCGCCTATGCCGCCAATCACGATGCGCTGACCGGGCTGCCCAACCGCACCGCGTTCGAGACGGTTCTGACCGACCTGTCGCTGGCGGCCGGGCATGACGGGCGGCAACATGCGCTGGCCTATATCGATCTCGACCGCTTCAAGATCGTGAACGACACCGCCGGCCATGCCGCCGGCGACGCGCTGCTGCGCGAGGCGGCCCGGACGCTGAAGGCGGCGCTGCCGGCCAACGATGTCGTCGCACGGCTGGGTGGCGACGAATTCGGCGTCCTGCTGCTGGACAGCGGCGTCGATGAGGCCGATGCCGCCTGCCGCAGCCTGATCGAAGCCCTCGGCCGCCTGCGATTCTATTGGGAGGGCCGCACCTACGACATCGGCGCCAGCGTGGGGCTGACGGCGATTTCCGGGCCGGTGTTCTCCGCCGACGAGCTGATGAAGCAGGCGGACGTGGCCTGCTATGCCGCCAAGGCCGCCGGTCGCAACCGCGTGTCGCTCTATACTGCCGGTGCCGGCGATGCCGAGCGGCACTACCGCGAAATCCACGTTGCCGCGGGCATTCGTGCTGCGCTGGAATCGAGCCGCTTTCGGCTCTACGCGCAGGAGATCCGCGATCTCTCCCCCGGGGCGCGCCATCGCACGCGCTATGAAATCCTGCTGCGCATGATCGGCGAGAACGGCGAGGTGATGCCGCCGGGAACGTTCATTCCCGCCGCCGAGCGTTATGATCTGATGGGGATCATCGACCGCTGGGTCATCGCCACGCTGCTGCGCGCCTACCGCGACGATCTGCGCCGCCATCCTTCCCTGGAGGTAACGATCAACCTGTCCGCGAATTCGCTGAGCGATCCGCTGCTCTGGCCGTTCGTGCACAATGAAATCCGTATCTCGGGCATCGCGCCGGCGCGGCTGCATTTCGAGATTACGGAAACGGCGCTCGTCAACAATTTCTCCGTGGCGCGCGAGTTCGTCGCCGCGGTGCGCGCCACGGGGGCAAAAGTGGTGCTCGACGATTTCGGCACCGGCCTGTCATCGTTCGCCTACCTGAAGCAGTTCCAGGTGGACTGCATCAAGATCGACGGCAGTTTCGTGCGGCACATGACGGCAAATCCCGTCGACCGGCGCATCGTGGAATCGATCAACGATATCGGGCATGCCCTCGGGCTCAGTACTGTTGCCGAGTTCGTGGAGAACGAGTCCACGCTTGAGGCGGTGAGGGCGATCGGCATCGATCAGGCACAGGGCTACTGCATCGGCCGGCCGCTGCCGCTGAGCGAGATTCTGCAGAGCGGAGATGCCTGAGCGGGCACAGGATGCCGCGCGGCGACTTTCCACACCCGCCGTTGACACTTCTGCCATGCAGGCGCTCCATCCTGCGCGGACGGAAAACGGCCCGGTGGTGAGCGCGCATCCGGCGGTGCCGAGGCAGGAGTGTGAAACGTGGCGACAGCATACGATCGGCCTGCCGGCGCACCGCAGCACGAGACCGCCGCCCCGGGCGAGGCGGACACCGCGCCGCCGGCCACGATGTTCATCTTCGGCGCCTCCGGCGACCTGACCCGCCGCCTGCTGCTGCCGGCGCTCTATAATCTCGTGGTGGAGAAACTGCTCGATCCGGGCTTTGCCATTGTCGGCATCGATCATGTCGCGCACACCGACGAGGATTTCCGCGCCTATCTCGACAGCGTGGTTCCCAACCAGATCGCCGGCCATGTCAACGCGCCGGAGGTGCTGGACGGGGCGGCGTGGAACTGGCTTTCGAGCCGCTGCGGCTACATCGCCGGCGATTTCGAGGACGCGGCCACCTATCGGGCCATTGCCGAGCGGCTCGAGCAGAGCCGCGACCGGCAGGGCCACGCCAATGCGGTGTTCTATCTGGCGGTCGCCCCGCGTTTTTTCGGACCCGTGGTGGAGCACCTCGGCGCAGCCGGCCTGCTGAACGAAAGCGATGGCCGCGGCTTTCGCCGCATCATCATCGAAAAGCCGTTTGGCACCGACGTGGAATCGGCGCACGAACTGGATGCCATCCTGCTGCGCGAGGCGGGCGAGAAGCAGATCTACCGGATCGATCATTTCCTCGGCAAGGAGACGGTTCAGAACGTGATGGCGCTGCGCTTTGGCAACGGCATCTTCGAGCCGATCTGGAGCCGCGAATATATCGACCATGTGCAGATCACGGCGGCCGAGACCGTGACGGTGCAGAGCCGGGGCAAGTTCTACGATGCCACGGGCGCGCTGCGCGACATGGTGCCCAACCACATGTTCCAGCTTCTCGCCATGACGGCGATGGAGCCGCCCAATTCGTTTGCCGCCGATGCGGTGCGTACCGAGAAGGCCAAGGTGATCGAAGCCATCCGGCGGCATTCGCCGGCAGAGGCGGCACGCTGGTCGGTGCGTGGCCAGTACCGCGCCGGCACGGTGAAGGGCCAGCCGGTGGCCGATTTCGTGACCGAGCCTTTCGTGGCGCCCGACAGCCGGACCGAAACCTACGTGGCGCTGAAATGCATGATCGACAACTGGCGCTGGTCCGGGGTGCCGTTCTTCATCCGCACCGGAAAGGCCCTGTCGGTGCGCCGCACCGAGATCGCCATTCAGTTCAAGCGCGCGCCCAGCGTGCTGTTCCGCGATACGCCGACCGGGGCGCTGGAACCCAACCTGCTCATCATCCACGTGCAGCCCAACGAAGGCGTGTCGCTGCGCTTCGCCGCCAAGGTGCCGGGGCGCAAGGTGCGGCTTTCGAAGGTGGACATGGATTTCCGCTATTCGGACTATTTCCGGGCCGAGCCTTCCACCGGATATGAGACGCTGATCTTCGACTGCCTCATCGGCGATGCCACGCTGTTCCAGCGGGCCGACAACATCGAGGCGGGCTGGGGGGCGGTGCAGTCGCTCATCGAGGCGACCGCGCAGGGGCTGTGCGATGTGCACCCCTATGTCGCCGGCACCAGCGGGCCGGAGGCTGCCGACGAACTGATCGGCCGCGACGGCTTCTCGTGGCTGCCGCTGACCGGCCGGCCCTGAGGGCGGGCCGATCAGCTTTTGCGATCTGCGCTGCGGGGCGGTCTACTCAGCCGCGACCGGTTCGCCGGCAAGATCGCCGGCAAGACCGCGCTTTTCCAGAAGGGCGGCCGGGTCGGGATCGTGGCCGCGGAAGCCGCGATAGGCTTCTTCCGGGGCGCGGCGGTCGCCGGCGCCATAGACGAAGGTGCGCAGCTTTGCCGCCACTTCGGGCGCGAAAGGATCGCCCGCCTCGCTGAAGGCACGGAAACCGTCGGCATCCAGCACTTCCGACCACAGGTAGCTGTAATAGGCGGAAGAATAGCCGCTGCCGGCGAACACATGCTGGAAATGCGCCGCGCGGTGGCGCATCACCATGGCCTCCGGCATGCCGATCTCGTCCAGCACGCGCGCTTCGAAGGCGGTGGGGTCGAACGTTTCGTCGGCTTTGTCGATCTTGTGCATTTCAAGATCGACGAGGGCAGAGGCGGTGTATTCCACCGTGGCGAAGCCCTGATTGAAGGTGCGGCTGGCGAGCAGCCGCTCCAGCAGCGCAGCCGGCATCGGCTCGCCGGTGCGGTAGTGCACGGCGAAGCGCTGCAGCACCTGTGGCTGTTCCAGCCAGTGTTCGTAAAGCTGGGATGGGAACTCGACGAAATCGCGCGCCACCGCCGTGCCGGCGATGGAGGGATAGGTCACATCCGACAACAGGCCGTGCAAGGCGTGGCCGAACTCATGGAACAGGGTGCGGGCGTCGTCGAACGACAGCAGCGCGGGCTCGCCGGCCGCCGGCTTGGCGAAATTCATGACGTTGAGAATGATCGGGCGGATATCGCCGGCCAACTTCTGCTGGCTGCGGAAGCTGCTCATCCATGCGCCGCTGCGCTTGGAGGGGCGGGCATAATAGTCGCCGATGAACAGGCCCACGGCCGAGCCGTCGGCGTTCGTGACCTCGAAGGCGCGGGCATCGGGGTGATAGAGCGCCAGATCCGGGCGCGGCGTGAAGCGGATGCCGAAAAGCCGGCTGGCGGTATCGAACGCCGCCTCGATCATCCGGTCGAGTTGCAGATAGGGCTTCAGCGCGCTCTCATCGAGATCGAACTCTGCCTTGCGGCGCTTTTCGGAATAATGGCGCCAATCCCACGGCGCGATGGCGAAGTTGCCGCCCTCGGCCTGCACGATGGCCTGCAGCGCGGCGCGTTCCTCGCCGGCCCGTCGGGTGGCCGGCGCCCAGACCGAGCGCAGCAGCGCCTCGGCGGCCTCGGGCGTGCGCGCCATGGAATCGGCCAGGCGGTAGTCCGCGTAGGATCGATATCCAAGCAGCCGGGCGCTTTCCGCCCGCAGGCGAACCGTTTCGGCAATGATCGGTCGGTTGTCCGCGCCGGCGTTTTCACCGCGGCTGGTCCATGCGCGGAAGGCTTCTTCGCGCAAGGAGCGATTGTCGGCGGCCTGCAGGAACGGCTCAATGGACGAGCGCGACAGCGTGATGACCCATTTGCCGCCAAGGCCGCGTTCCTCGGCCGCCTTGGCGGCGCTGGCGCGCAGGAAATCCGGCAGCCCGGCGAGGTCGGCCTCGTCGGAGATGACGAGCGTCCAGTCCTTCTCCGATTTCAGCACGTTCTGACCGAATTCGGTGCCAAGGCTGGCGAGCCGCTCGGAAATGGCGGCCAGCCGCGCTTTCACGCTGTCGTCGAGGGCTGCGCCGGAGCGCACGAAGGCGGTGTGGTGGCGCTCCAGCACCCGTGCCTGCTCGTCCGTCAGGCCGGTGGTGCCATTGCGGAACACATGGTCGATGCGGGCGAACAGGCCGGCATTGAGATACATGTCGTTATAGTGGCGCGCCATCAGCGGGGCGATATCGCGCTCGATGGCCTGCAGGGCGTCGCTGGTGTCGGCGCTGGCGAGATTGTAGAAAACCGCCGATGTCCGCTGCAGCAGGCGACCGCTCCGCTCGAAGGCGGCAATGGTGTTGTCGAAATCAGGGGCGGCCGGATCGGCGACAATCGCTTCGATCTCTCGGTTCTGCCCGGCGAAGCCCTTGTCGAAGGCAGGGCGGAAATGCTCCGGCCGGATCTCGGCGAAGGGCGGCAGGCCGAAGGGCAGCGTCCAGTCCTTCAGAAGCGGGTTGTCGGCGGTTTCACTCACGGCGCACCTCTCGTTCATGGCCGGCAGCGAACCCGGGCGGGGACGCTTATGCCCGCGCCGGCGGGTCTGCCGGTGGTGCCGCGCGATGAAACCGCGCGGCGCCCGCGATCAAGCTGGTGCGGATGAAGCTGCGCGGCAAGGGGCGGGGTGCGATTTTCCCGATTGTTCCATAGCTTCATGCAATCGACGGCGGGTGCGGTCGATCGCGGATGTGTCAGTCTTGGTCGCCGGCCGGCGGGTTATGGCGCGCCATCAGGGCGGCAAGGGCGGGGTCTTCCCCGCGCAGGGCAGCGATGGCGGCGGCGGTGTCCGGCTGC
>DAIPYB010000006.1:0-21335 GCA_036782955.1 Pseudoxanthobacter sp.
GCCATGGCCTTCAGCATCACCGCCGCATCGCGCACGTCACGGGTGATGGCACCGGCCTGATCGAGCGAAGACGCATAGGCGACGATGCCCCAGCGCGAGCAGCGGCCATAGGTCGGCTTGATGCCGACCGTGCCCGTCAGGGCGGCCGGCTGGCGGATGGAGCCGCCGGTGTCGGTCGCCGTTGCGGCGGTGCAGAGGCGAGCGGCGACGGCGGCTGCCGAACCGCCCGACGAACCGCCGGGCACCAGCGGCGTGGCATCGCCCTGCCGCCGCCACGGGCTGACGACCGGCCCGAACGCCGAGCTTTCGTTCGACGAGCCCATGGCGAACTCATCGCAGTTGAGCTTGCCGAGCATCACCGCGCCTTCCGCCCACAGCCGGGCGGTGACGGTGGATTCGTAAGGCGGCACGAAGTTGGCGAGAATGTTGGAGCATGCCGTGGTGCGCACGCCTTCGGTCGCGAACATGTCTTTGACGCCGAGGGGAACACCCTCCAGCAGCCCCGCCTCGCCGCGCGCGAGGCGCTCATCGGAAGCGGCCGCCATGGCGAGAGCCTTTTCCGGCGTCTCCAGCACATAAGCGTTGAGCGGACGGGCGGCCTCGACGGCGGCGATGTGGGCCTTCGCCACCTCGGTCGCGGAAAATGTGCGGGCCTTCAGGCCATCGGTAAGGGCGGCGATGGAAAGTTCGGTCAGATCGGTCATGGATGTTCAGGTCCGGCAACGGGCAACGGAAGCGGTCGGGCGCGGTGCCGCGCTCATTCCACGACCTTCGGCACCAGGAAATAGCCGTCTTCGGCAAGCGGCGCGTTGGCGAGCACCTTCTCGGGAATGCCGCCATCGGTAATCACGTCCACGCGCATGCGCAGGCTCGACGAGGCCGCCGACGTCATCGGCTCCACGCCGGAGACGTCCACCTTCGCCAGTTCGTCGACCAGACCGAAGATGGCATTCAGTTCGCCTTCGAGGCGCGCGGCCTCCTCCGGCGTCACGGCGATCCGGGCCAGACGGGCAACCTTGGCAACGGTGCGGGCATCGACCGACATGGGATGACGACTCCGGCATTGATGCGCGCCGCCGGCACGGCCGGCGGGCAGACAAGAAAAGGGGCAGCGCCGCGAACCTGCGTTCGCGACGGCTGCCCCCTGATAGCACCGCCCTTTCCGGCGAAACAACAGGGCCGCGTCGCTTTATCGGCGCGGCCCTGTTGTTTCAGAATAATTCGGCGGCGGCGAAAGCCACGTTCTTCTCCGGCGCATGCACCACGGTGCGCGAACCGGCCATGGCGCTGATGAAGGGGTCCGCCGAAGGCGCCAGTATCGGGAAGGTGGCGTAATGACAGGGCACCACCAGCCGGAACTTGAAGAAGCGCTGGCAGGCATAGGAAGCGGTTGCCGCACTCATGGTGAAGCGGTCGCCGATCGGCACGAGGCCGATATCCGGCCGGTGCAGTTCGTCGATCAGGCGCATGTCTGAGAAAAGATCGGTATCGCCCATGTGATAGAGCGTCGGCTCGCCCGCCGCCTTCAGCACCACGCCGAGCGGATTGCCGAGATAGACGATGCGGCCATCCTCCTCCACGTAGGCGGAGGAATGCAGCGCCTGCACGAAAGTGACGGAAAAGGCGCCGAGCGGCACCGTGCCACCGGTATTGCCCATATCGAGCTTTTCCACGCCCTTCGAACCGAGCCAGGCGCAGATTTCCGGATTGGCGACGACGGTCGCGCCGGTCTTGGCGGCAAGCGCCACCGTATCGCCGATGTGGTCGGCATGGCCGTGGGTCAGAACGATGTGCGTAATACCTTCGGCCGCCGCATCGATCGAACCGGTGAACGCGGGGTTGCCCGTGAAGAACGGGTCGATCAGCACGGAGGCTCCCGGCAGATCGACCCGGAAGGCGCTGTGTCCATACCAAGTGAGGTGCATGTGCTTTCTCCTGTGCTTGTCTGTTCGGATGGACGCGACCGGCGTTACAGAAAAACCGGTCACGGAACGCGGGCAGGCAGTTTGCCGCAGGCCGGCGCCGGACAGGGCCGGAAGCCGGCGGGAAAGACCGCGCGGCAAGGCGGGATCGCGGCTTTCGATCCGGCGGCGGGAAGGGCACCGGATCAGATGCGCCGGACATGACAGCGGCGCGACAAAGGCGGCGGGAAACGGGCCCGGCCGGAAACCGCCCGCAGGCGCCGCGGGTGGGCGACCGGGGCGGATCGTGCGGGCGCCACTATAACGCCTCACAATCGACAGGCAACGCGCCCAGCGGTTGCAATGCCGTCTTGCGATGGGTTTGCAGGTGAAGAACTGCCATACGCACACCATTGCATCTCGCCGCCGGCCGGGCGCCTGTGCTAGCGTGCGGGCGTCAATTTCCGCCTCCGGCTGCCCGGCCGTTGCCGGTTTTTTTGTCGTTGCCGGTTTCCTTTCGCTGCCAAGAGTTCTGAAACCAATGAGCACGCCTACGGTGCGAATCGAGGAACTGGCCCCCTATCTCATCGGGGAAGCCCGCATTCTCGGTCTTGATCTCGGCACCAAGACAATCGGCCTTGCCCTGTCCGATGTCGGCCGGCGCATCGCCTCGCCGATGGAAACCATCCGCCGCACGCGTTTCGCGGCCGATGCAGATGCCCTGCTCGATATCGTGGACGAATTCGGCATCGCAGCACTGGTGATCGGCCTGCCGCTGAACATGGACGGCAGCGAAGGACCGCGCGCCCAGTCCACCCGCGCCTTCGTGCGCAATCTCGTGCAACTGACCGACGTGCCGGTGGCGTTCTGGGACGAGCGCCTCTCCACCGTCGCCGTCACCCGCACGCTGATCGGTGCCGATGCCGCGCGCGCCCGGCGCGGCGAGGTGGTGGACAAGATGGCAGCCGCGTTCCTGCTGCAGGGCGCGCTCGACCGGCTCAACGCGTTTCTCGCCGAGCAGGACGTCGAAGGCCGCGAATAAGCCGTCGCTACGAAGCCGCGCCGCTCCAGTCGATGGCGACGGGAGCGGCCGGTTTCAGGCGCAGCGGCAAACCCGCGGCAACGAACACCACGTTGCCGGCCACCTGCGCCACGGCCTGATTGAGACGGCCCTGCGCATCGCGGAAGGCCCGGCCGAGCGGCGTCTCCGGCACCAGCCCGAGGCCGGTTTCGTTGGAAACCAGCACCACCGGTCCGCGCACCGTCGTGAGCGCTGCGCAGAGGGCGGCACTTTCCGCCGCGATATCGCGGCCGGCCAGCATCACGTTGCTGAGCCAGAGCGTCAGGCAATCCACCAACACCACCCGGCCGGGACCTGCATGGCTGGCAAGCGTGGCGGCAACGGACAGCGGCTCCTCAATGGTCATCCAGCCCTCTCCGCGGTCGGCGCGATGGCGGGCGATGCGCTCCGCCATTTCACCGTCTCCCGCCTCGGCGGTTGCCAGATAGATCCGCTCACGCCCGCCCTGCCGCGCCAGATGCTCGGCAAAGGCGCTCTTGCCCGACCGTGCGCCCCCCAGAACGAGCACCACGGCCGCGTTGCCGGCCGATTTATCCCCAGCCTCGTCCATGGCTTCGCCGCCCCCGTTATCCGCTGCGTCATGACCGGATTTTCCCTGCAGAGCTGGATAGCGCCGGCGGCCGGCAACCGCCAGCCACCGCGATCCGGGGCGGAACGAGACGGCAGGCGGGCTGTGAATAAGTGCATGAAAAGCACTTTGCCGCCGCAAAAGGGCTTGGCAAGCCGGACCGGGATCAATATACACCCGTCTCGAGCCGGCCAACACCGGCTCTGGTCCCCGGTAGCTCAGTCGGTAGAGCAAGCGGCTGTTAACCGCTGGGTCGCTGGTTCGAGTCCGGCCCGGGGAGCCATTCTTTCTTATCTTCCTGAAACCGAACAGGATTTCCGATAAGAAAGCGCAGTCTGGCTCAGCGCTGCGGATTTGCGGACTCTCCTCCTTTCTCAAATATTCGGATACAGACGGCTGCCGTTTCAGGTCTTGTCGTGGCGTGCTTTGCCGCGGTTCGCCCGCGCGCTACCCTATGGGTATTCCGGCCGGCCGGCCGGAAAGTTCGGCGCCGGAGAGCTTGCAACATGAATCCCCCCGTCATCAGCCGTGTCGGCGAAGCCGTGTTGCGCACGCCGGCTGCCACCATCGACCCGGACGACATCGACAGCGATGAGATTCAGGGACTGATCGCGGCCATGATCGCCACCATGCGGGCGGCGCCGGGCGTCGGACTGGCCGCGCCGCAGATCGGCGAATCGCTGCGCATTCTGGTGGCCGAGGACAGCGAGGCCGCCGTCGCCGCGCTCGGGCCGCAGCGCGCCGCCGAAATGGAACGCCGTCCGTTCGGCCCCGTGGTGATGATCAATCCGCAATGGCGGCCGGTGGGCAGCGAGACGCGCACTTTTTTCGAGGGCTGCCTGTCGATTCCCGGCTATGGCGCGCTTGTCGTCCGCCATCGCGTGATCGAAGTCCGCTATCTCGACGAGAATGGCGTGGCCCATGACTGGACCCGTTTCCATGGCTGGCCGGCCCGCATCCTCCAACACGAGGCCGATCATCTCGACGGCATTCTTTATACCGACCACATGATCGCCCGCTCGTTCATCACGACAGAGGCCATGCGCCGCGAGATGCTGCGCCCGATCGGCGATGTACTTGCCGACTATGGCGCGGCGCCTGCCGCCCCGGCCGCCAGCTTTGGCTGACCGGCAAAGCACGGCGCCGGGAAAAGCCGGGGTAAAATGAACGCGTGGCCGCCGCCTGCCCCATTGCCGCCAAATGCACCGCCGCAAATGCCGGCCGGCAGAAGCGGCCAGCGTTCGTTATCAGGCGCTTGAGCCGATCTTCTGACAATCCCTTTCAGGATCGCACTCTCAGGACCTGCACTCCCATGAGCCCCGCCCGTCTTCGCCCCGCCGCCACGCGTCGTCCGCTCCCCGCCCGCCCTGCCGCGCGGCGACATCTGGCCGGCATGACCGGTGCGCTCGCCCTGGCGGCGTCCTTCGCCGGCGGTCTCGTGGTTGCCGCACCCGCGGCCCGCGCGGCCAGCCCGCAGTTCGTGGCGCCGGGCAAGGATGTGTGCGAGAACATGGCCACCCGGCTGCGCCGCGCCGTGCGGCTTGCCTTCTCCACCGCGGAAATCTCGTTCACCGATCCGATCAACGGCTGGAAAGGCCGCGCCTGCCGCATCTCGTCCGTCGGGCGCGGTCTGCCCTATCGCACGCTGGACACCGCTCTGAAGGCCATCGAAGCCCCTTTCAACGGCTGGACGGTGGACCGGTCGCGCAGCACGATCGGTCCCAACGGTGAGCTGAAGAGCTTCAAGAACGGCGATCTGATCGCGGTGGTCTCGGCCGAATGGAACCCCCCGCCCGGCCTCTGCCCGGCCGGCGAGCCGCTAACCGCCTGCACGGTGCCGGCGGCAAAGCGTGTCTGGTCGGTTTCGGTCGACCTCGTCCAGCGCGCGCCGAAAGCCGAATGAGCCGGCCTGCCCGGTCCATGCGGACCCTGCTCCTGCGGTTGCGGGCGGAGCCCGGCCTGCTGGCGGCTTTTCTCACCGGCTGCGCGCTGCTGCTGGCCCTTGGCATCGTTGCCGAACATGTGATCGCGCAGGGTGCATTCCGGTTCGATCCGGCAATCCTGATCGCACTGCGCCAGCCGGACGACCCTGCCCGGCTGATCGGCCCGGTCTGGCTGGCGGAAACGGCCCGCGACATCACAGCCCTCGGTTCCACGGTGGTGGTGGTTCTCGTGCTGGCCATCGGTGTCGGCTATCTGTGGCTGACCCGGCGGCGACCGGTCGCGCTCATGCTGATCGCCGCGGTCGGCGGCGGGCAGGTGCTCTCCAGCGTGGTGAAATGGCTGGTTGCGCGGCCGCGCCCGGATGTGGTGCCGCATCTGGCGGAGGTTTCCACCGCCAGCTTTCCGTCCGGCCATTCCACGCTTTCGGCTGTGGCCTATCTCACCATCGCCGCCCTGCTGGCGCAGGCCCACGGAGAGCGGCGGGTGCGGATTTTCATCATGGCGGTCGCGCTGGCGCTGACCGTTCTGATCGGCATCAGCCGGCTGATGCTGGGCGTACACTGGCCGTCGGACGTGGTGGCCGGCTGGGCACTCGGCGCGTTCTGGGCCCTTGCCTGCTGGCTGCTGGCCGGGCTCATGCACTGGCGGCGCCGATGAGGCGGGCTCGCGCCCGCCTTCAGAGCACCACGGTGACCGCCCGTGCCGCACGGGTCAGGCCGGTATAGAGCCAGCGCGCCCGGTCCTCGCGGAAGGCATTGCTTTCATCGAACAGCATGACCCGGTCCCATTGCGAGCCCTGCGCCTTGTGCACGGTCAGGGCATAGCCGTAGGTCAGTTCGTCGAAATGGCGCAGGATATCCCACGACAGTTCGCCCTCGCGCCCGGCGAAAAAATGCGGATGCACCGAAACCCGCCGCCGTTTGCGCGCGGTGCCGGCATCTTCCGGATCGATGTGAAGCTGCACCACGCGCTCGTCGGCGGCAATGATTTCCGCCACCGACCAGATGCCGCCGTTGAGCAGGCCCTTTGAGCGGTTGTTGCGCAGGCAAACCAGCCGCTCGCCGACATTGGGCACCGTGCCCTCGTAGTTCTTCAGCGCGCGCAGCCGGCCATTATAGAGATGCCGGGTGCGGTTCAGCCCCACCAGCACCTGATCGGCCTCCAGCACGTCCTCGCTTTCCAGCTCGCGCCGCGAGATCACCCGGCTGTCGCCGTAGGAACCGGGAATGAGGCCGCCGCCCTCGCGCACGTCCATGGAAAGGCGGATCAGCGGATTGTCGCGCGCCTGCCGGTGCACTTCCGTCAGCATAACGTCCGGCTCGTCGCGGGTGAAAAAGCCGCCGCCCTTGACGGGCGGCAACTGTGCCGGATCGCCCAGCACCAGCACCTTGGTGCCAAAGGCCAGCAGATCCTTGCCGAGCGCCTCGTCCACCATGGAAACCTCGTCCACGATGACGAGTTCCACGTTCTTCACCGCACTGTCGCGGTTCAGCACGAATTTCGGCGCGCCGGCGTTCTCGTCCTCCAGCTTGTAGATCAGACTGTGCAGCGTCGAAGCCCCGGTGCAGCCCTTGGACTGCAGCACCAGAGCGGCTTTTCCCGTGAAGGCGGCAAATGCCACCTTGCCGTCCACGTCGCTGGCAATCTCGCGGGCAAGCGTGGTCTTGCCGGTGCCGGCATAACCGAACAGGCGAAAAACCTGCTGGCCGGGATCAGACAACCAGCGCGAAACGGCCTTCAGCGCCGCCTCCTGCTGGGGCGACCAGCGTGGTTCGGACATCGGATGCACTCAGCGGTTCAACAGGCCGCCCGGGCGGCCACCTGCACGAGGGCAGAGCATGATTCGGCCGCCAAGGTCCACACCACCCGACCGGCGCCGCGTAGGGAACGGCACGCCCTGTCGTTTCCTGAGCACTGGACCGGACGGACAGACCCGCCGGTTCCGCCCCGGCAAGGGCCCCGCGTCGCATCGCGGCCCCGGCCGGTGATTGGCCCCGCAGGCGCCGCCGCAAGGTGTGCGCAGACAGGAGAGCAGACATGCCGACGACCCTTTCCGCCCTGAAGAAGGCCGCCCTCGTGGGCGCCGCCCTGGCCGTTCTCAGCGCCCCCGCATTCGCGCAGGCCGCCAGCGACGCGCCGCCCGCCCCCGACGAGGTGGCCGCCGCGCCGGCCCCTGACGATTCCGCACCGCCGCGTCCCGGCCCGCGTGGCCCGAACGGCGACGGCCCCGGCCCGCGCGGTGCCGGTCCCGGCATGGCCGGTCCCCATGGCATGGGTCCGGGAGGCTTCGGCCCCGGCGGGTTCGGCCCGGGCGGCATCGGCCTGCCGCCCACCAAGGGTGCCGTTCTGGTGTTCGATCGCGGCGGTCCCGGCGGACGCATCGTCATCAAGTGTGCCGACAGCGACAGCACAGAGGCCTGCGTGAAGGCTATCGCCCCGCTGTTCGACAAGGGACTGGCCGCCCTGCCCCAGCGCGGCCCGAAGGGTCCTGCCCCGGCCCAATAATGCGATGACGCCGGAAGCGGGCCTTAGACAGGCCCGCTTCCTGTCTGCGAACCCCGGCGAGCCCTCCCCCCT
The DNA here is from genome assembly GCA_036782955.1 of Pseudoxanthobacter sp. Classification (GTDB taxonomy): domain Bacteria; phylum Pseudomonadota; class Alphaproteobacteria; order Rhizobiales; family Segnochrobactraceae; genus Pseudoxanthobacter. The sequence continues at coordinate 8,072 of DAIPYB010000006.1, forward strand.
GGCCGCCGGGGTTTTTTCATGTTCCGGGCGTGGGAGACACAGGGACAGACACGACAATCCGTTCCAGAATGGAATGATTTTCGGCTTATGCGGAGCCGAGGAAAAACAGCGCGAATAAATCGCATTTCCCAATCCTGCAGCGCCCGGCGCTGAAATGTCAGCAAGACTGACATTTCAATAATATCACGATACCGCACCTTCCAGCATTCGTGCGCCGCTCAGCTTTTCATCGCCCGCCCTGCACTCGTTATGTGACGAGACATACGGATAAAAATCCTTAACTTACAATATATATTGGAAAATATATCGATATAAGACAAATTTATTCGAAAATACAACACTTCAATCCGATCCCTCCAGATCGACCAAGCGAACAGACACACAAGTTGTATATAATTTTCGCCGTACGCGCGAAGGCTCGACCATGATACTCATGACCGGATACTTCGGTTGGAGAGCATTTCTGGCGAGGCATGTGCAGCATGACGGAAAATGCCGATAGGAATGACGCGAGACGGCCGGAACAGCCGGCGTCACCGACCACCGGACTGCGCCCTGTCGATCCCGGTCTGAGCCAGTTTCCGCTGCCGATGTCCGCGCGCCGGGCACGCCATGAAGCCCGGCAGGCGCGTCGCCTGCGGCTGGAGCTGCCGCTCGGACATCCCTATCGCAACATACCGACGTGGATGCCTTACGGTCTGGCCCGCATCGTCGGCCATCTGCAGGCGATCCTCACACGATGATGGGGCAACCGGGGTCTACTGGCGGAAGGTTCAGGCTTGAGGTCGCCCCCAGCTGGCTTGGGGGGAGGGGAGCCAGGGGCGACCTCTCTGCCGGCCCGGCCGTTGGGGGCTGCCGGGCGGCGCATCTGCATCCGCATTCATGGGGGGCAAGCGGATGCAGAGCTCGATAATTCAGACCTGACCGAAAGGATTGCAGCATCCCGGTCCGGAGCAGCTGCTCGCAATACCCCCAATAACCCCGGGGCATCGGCAGTCCGCTGAATTCGGGCATCCGGCTTTTCTGAACTGGCCGGTTTAATAAACTCATATCGCAGAGTGCCGGAACATACAATCCATTCCCCGTGGCCGGGGTGCCCCGGCCCCGTTAAGGCGTGGGATCCGGCCTGCCGCCGGTCATGCCCCGGGCAGCACGGCGGCAGCCGACTGGCCGATCTGCAACAGCAGATTCGCGCGTCTGGTGTCGAACACCACGCCCAGCCCCGCCGGCGCCTCCACCTCCACTGTACCCGTGCCATAGACGAGACCGCTGGCGGGATCGTCGGCCAGTTCGTCGGCCCCCGACAGCGACACCAGCCGTGCCTTGGTCGCATCGGCGGTGTGCAGCGCGGCGGCCGTGGCAACAGCGCCTTCCTGCGTCTGCCCGATCATGAAAGGCACTCGTGCCTCCGCCAGAATGTGTGCCGCGCGGACGGTGGCGGCGATGCCGCCGAAGCGGACGAGCTTGAGATTGGCCCACACCCTGCCGCCAGCCATGGCGATGCGCTCGACATCGGCGCGGGTGGCAAGTCCCTCGTCCATCATCACCGGAATGGGGCTGGCAGCGGCAACCTCCAGCAGGGTTGCGAAATCGCCGGCCGGCACCGGCTGCTCGACATAGTCGATGTCATAGCCGGCAAGGGCTTCCAGATTGCGCGGCACGGCGGCCAGCGGCCAGCGCCCGCCGGCATCGGCCGCCAGGGAGATGCTCTCGCCGAAGCGGCTGCGAAGCGCGCGCACGCGCTCCAGATCCTCCTCCGGGCTGCCCACGCCCACCACCACTTTCAGCGTGCGAAAGCCACGCTCCACCAATTGCCCGGCACGCGCCAGGCACAGCGCCAGCGGCTCGTGGCGCAGAAGCTGGCTGGTGCGGCGCATCAGGCGGTGCCCAGCCGGCGCACCGCCACCGATGAGCGAGGACACGGAACGGCCGGCCTCGGCGGCGGCAAGATCATGCAGGGCGATATCCACCAGCATCCGCACCGGCGCCGGCCAGTCCGCCGTGAGGCCGGGAAACTCATGCAGCAGCACCCTTGGCGAGCGGTCCCACGGCACCGCGCCCACGGCCGCCATCGCCGCCCGCGTCATGGCAGCCGGCCTGTAGGCCTCCGAGCCGAAAAGGCGATGCAGCCGGTCAAGCCGAACCTCGCCCACGCCCGTGTGTCCGTCGCGGTCGATGACGAGATAGAGCAACTCGCGCACGGTGCGCGCCGACACGTCCGTGCCCCCGCCCGCCTCCGCCCGCGTGCCGGGCTTCAGCCGGGTGGAAAACAGTCTCACCCTCAGTTCCATGTCTTCTGCCCCAAAAGCCGCGCCGGGCGGCATGCGTCCCCGCCTTCTTTCTTTTTGTCCGTGCAGAGCAGAGCAACGCCGCAGAATCGTCGCCGGGTCCCGCCGGAAGCCATTCTCCCCCGATGGCCGGCCGAGCATACCCGCCCGCCCCCCGGCCAACCAATGGAAAGCACCAGCCCGGAACATTGTGCCGGCAAAAAGTCAGCCGGGAGCATACAAATGTTCAGGTTTGACCGTAAAACCTGCGCACTAACGATAACATTTTTGCACAAAGCGCAGTCCGAAGGCCCCCGCGCCATTTTCAAGCGAACGTTACGGCGCTAATCTGCGCAATCAGAACGCGCATGACAGGGCCTGCCACAGCATCCCCGATCGCGCGTTCCGGCGGAGCCTCCGGCGGCGATCGGGCCGTGCGGCCGCCTTTCAGTGGCCATGCCGCCCAAGGGCGGCACCGCCGGGCATCGGTGCCCGCCGGAACGAGACGAGTGTCCGATACGGATGATCCGCCCGGCTTCCTTCCACGACCATGCCGAACCCGACGCTGTCCGCATGCCGGGCGACCAGCCCATGCGACCGGCAGCCATTGCCGGGGGGCGGCCGCCGAAGAAGCAGACCCAGTTCGTGCTGGCCAACATGATCATCGATCTGGCCCGCACACGGCAGCTTCGCCGCGGCCACCACATGACGGAACAGCGGCTGGCCAGCGAACTCGGCGTCTCCCGCACGCCGGTGCGGGCTGCCCTGCGCCTGCTGGCCGAACGGGGCATCGTGAATGCCCGCGAACGGCAGGGCTTTTTTCTGGCCGTGGACGGGCCGGCCATCGAGACCGATCTCGGTCTGGCCGTTCCCTCCACCCCGGAGCAGTCTTTCTACGCCACCCTCATCACCGAGCGCCTTGCCGGTCGCCTGCCCGATTCGGTAACGCAGACCGAACTGACCCGCCGCTTCCGCGTGAACCGCGTTGTCCTGCTGCGCACCCTGAGCCGCATGGCCGACGAGGGGCTGCTGGAACGCAATCGGGGGCATGGCTGGCGCTTCCTGCCCAGCCTCGACAGTCTGGAGGCCCTGCGGGCGAGCTATGCCTTTCGCCTGATCGTGGAGCCGGCCGCCCTGCTGCAACCGGGATTCGACGCTTCGTCCGCCGTTCTCGACAGGCTGGAGGCCGAGCACCGGTTCCTGCTTGAGGATGGCGTGGACCGGGCCACGACCGCGCAGGCGCTGTTTGCGCTCGATTCAGCTTTCCACGAGGCGCTGGCGCGTTTTTCCGGCAATGCCTGCTTCGTGCAGGCGGTGCAGCAGCAGAACCGCCTGCGCCGGATGATGGAATATCGCGGCGCGCCGGACGATGCCCAGATTCACCAGTGGGCCAGCGAGCATCTGGCCATTCTGGAGGCTGTGCGGCAGGGCGACCAGACCACTGCAGCCCGACTCATGAAACTGCATCTGGAAAACGCACTCGCCGATTCGTGCCCGAAAGCCGCCTGAGCGGCCAGCCGGCCAAGGCCTCCTCTCAGACCAAGCCCCCTCCCCCTCAGACCAAGGCTTGGCCGCAGCGTGCCAGCGTGTAAAACGGAGATCGGAATGCCTCGCCGGACACGCTTTCGGCGCGGCATCCGGTTCCCAGATCCGGACCTGCCGGGTCGCCGCCGGAGCGACCAATGGACCTTCCCCCGCCGGCCCTGCCCCGCTTTCTCGATGCCGGAGACAGCGGCCTCGTCATAGAGCTGGGACAGGGCATCGACGCCGTCATCAACGAGCAGGTCATGGCGCTCGACGCCGCGCTTGCCGCCCGTGACCTGCCCGGCGTGCGCGAACTGGTGCCGAGCTATCGCTCGCTGCTGGTGATGTTCGATCCCGTCGCCACCACGCGGGCAGCGATTGTCGCGGCCGTGCAGGCGCTGTGGCCACCACCGCCGCTGCCCGCAGGGCAGGTGACCCTTTGGCGCGTGCCCGTGCTTTATGGCGGCGAGGCCGGAGAGGATCTTGCCTTCGTGGCCGCAACTCACGGCCTGACTGAAGAAGCCGTGGTGCGCCTGCATTCGCAGGCTGAATATCGTGTCTTCATGATCGGCTTCGCCCCCGGTTTCGCCTATCTGGGCGGACTGCCGCCGGCGCTCGCCACCTCGCGGCGCAGCCATCCCCGCCCTGCCACGCCGCCACGCTCGGTCTCCATCGGCGGCGAGCAGACGGCCATATCGCCGCCGCTTCCCATTCCCTCCGGCTGGCATCTTATCGGCCGCACGCCGGTACGCTCCTACGATCCGGGACGGGCCGCCCGACCGGTGCTGTTCGCGCCGGGCGACCGCATCCGCTTCGAGCCTGTCGGCAGCACCGAGTTCGATGCGCTTTCCGCGGCCGCCGAAGCCGGCGATCCCGTGGCGAAGGCGGAAAGGCCGGCACCATGAGCAGTCATGCGACCCCGGCCATGAAGCCGGAGGCCCGCGGCACGCTGACGATCCGCGATGGCGGCACCTTTGCGACGCTGCAGGACTTCGGCCGTTCCGGCTGGCAACGGGCGGGCATTTCGGCGGCAGGCGCCATGGATGCCACCTCCATGCGGCTTGCCAACCGCCTCGTCGGCAACGATGCCGGCGTCGCGATCATCGAGGCCGCGATGACGGGCCTTGCCTTCAGCGCGGACGTGCCGCTCCGCCTTGCGCTGACCGGTGCGGAGGGACCCTTTTCCATCGCCGGCACCCCCGCTGCGCCGTGGCGTGCCCATGATGTGCCGGCCGGAGAGGAAGTGCGCATCGGGGCGGCGCGGCAGGGCCTGCGCTTCTGTCTGGCGATTGCCGGGGGCTTCGCACTCGCCCCCGTCATGGGCAGCCTTTCGACCCATACCCGTTCGCACCTCGGCGGCTTCCACGGCCGCGCCCTGCAGGCCGGCGACCGGCTGCCCCTCGCCGCCCCTCCCATCAATGGCCCGTGCCTCACCCTGCCGCCACGGGACCGGCCGGACTTTTCCGGTCCAATACGCGTGGTGTTGGGTCCGCAGGACGATGCCTTCACGGATGCCGGGATCGAGACCTTTCTCACCACGCCCTGGCGCCTCTCGGTGCGCGCCGATCGCATGGGCTGCGAACTGGAAGGCCCGGCCATTGCCCACCGCGCCGGCTTCAACATCGTTTCCGACGGTATCATGAACGGTTCGGTGCAGGTGCCGGGCCATGGCCGGCCGGTGGTGCTGCTGGCCGACCGCCAGCCGACCGGCGGCTATCCGAAAATCGCCACCGTCATCACGCCGGATCTGTCGAAGCTGGCCCAGCGGCGGCCGGGCGATGAGATCCGCTTTCAGGTGCTGAGCGCGGCAGAGGCCGCCATCGCGGCCCGCGACCATGTCCGCCGGCTTGCCGCCATGGAAGCCGCGATGCTTCCCGCCGGGGCGCTGGACCTGACCAGCGAATTCCTGCTGCGCCAGAACCTTGCCGGCATGGCGACGGATGCGCTGGCCGATCCGTTCGTGGCGCTCAGCCTGTTTTCCGATCCCGGCCCAGCATCCAGTTGAGCACCAGCCGCCAGTCGGTCATGCGGATCGGCGTGCCGTGGGAGCCGGTATCGAACAGGGTGAAGCGGATCGGATAGGCCGGCCATTCCGCCTTGACCCGCTTGAAGAACTTCTCCTGCCCCAGCCACGGAATGACTGCATCGTCGCTGCCGTGGCCGAGATAGATCGGCAGCCATTCCGACGGCGGCGTCGCCCGGATGACGGAAAGATATTCGTCGTCCGTCACCGAACCGAGCAGCAGCATGCCGCCCATGAGACGACGGGTTGCGGGGTCTTCCGCCAGCCGCCAGCACAGCACGCCGCCATAGGAGCCGCAGGCAACGAAAATCGGTGCGCCGGGGCTTTTCTGCGCCAGAATGTGCATCAGGGCAGAGATATCTCCCTCGCCCCGCGCATCGAAATCGCTGAAATCGGTGGAGACATAAAGCCCGCCATTGCGCACCATCAGGTTCTTGATGCGGTTGAAGTTACCGCCGAACATCCAGTCGTTGTTGCCCTGATAGCGGTCGCCGCCCTGCCCGTGCAGGTAGATCACGATATAGCGGGCACCGCTGACGCGGCCGGAAGCGATGAACTTCAGCGTGCGGTCGCCGGCACCGAAGCTCATGTGCCGTTCCGAATCGCCGAAGCCCAGCAGCGACACGTATTCGCCGTGAACCTTCTGCTCCCAGACCTGATCGCGCTTCCAGATATCGCGCTGCTTGATGTACTGGATGGTCAGGTAATCGCCGCCATACTGGCTGGAGAGCACCGCCGGATAGGCGAACAGGTCGTCCTTATAGGGGCTGAGCGGCGCCGCCCCGCCGGCCGCCGCGGCGCAGGCGGAAAACAGCACCATCGCGGCACAGGCCGCCGCCGCACGGAACATTCGCCAGAAATCCAACTGCCACTCCCCGCCTTCAGTAGGCGATGGTCTCGAAGCGCATGGCGCGCAGGTCCGCCAGCAGCAGCCGGCCGACGAGGGGCTGGCCCACGCCGGTCAGGATGCGCAGGACTTCCGTCGCCTGCAGCGTGCCGAGCACCCCCGCCGCTGCGCCGAGCACACCGGCCTCGGCACAAGCCGGCACCGTACCTTCCGCCGGCGGCGTTGGAAACAGGTCGCGGTAGGCCGGCGCGGGCGAGCCGTCGGCACGCAGGCCCCACGGCATCAGCGTGGTGAGCGAACCGTCGAAGCGGCCGAGAGCCGCCGTCACCAGCGGCACGCGGGCCGCCGCGCAGGCATCGGCGAGGCAATAGCGGGTGGCGAAATTGTCGCTGCCATCGGCCACCACATCATGGCCGGCAATCAGAGCCGCGGCGTTTTCCGCCCCGAGCCGCACGGTTTCGGTGCGCACGGCCACATGCGGATTGAGCCGGCCCACGGCTTCTGCGGCGGCCGCCGCCTTGGGCCGGCCGATATCGGCGGTGGCATAGATCACCTGCCGCTGCAGATTGGAGAGCGCCACCGCGTCATCGTCGACGATGGTTAGGCGGCCGACCCCGGCGGCCGCCAGATAGAGCGCCAGCGGGCTGCCCAGCCCGCCGGCCCCCACGATCAGCACGCCGGCCGCCTTCAGCCGCTGCTGGCCCGGACCGCCGATATCCGGCAGCACGAGCTGGCGGGCATAACGGGCGATTTCCTCGCCCGTGAACGCGCCCGGTCCGCCCATCAGATGCCGTCGAACAGCGCCGTCGACAGATAGCGCTCGGCAAAGGACGGGATGATGATGACGATCTGCTTGCCGGCGAATTCCGGCCGCCGGCCGAGTTCGGCCGCCGCCGTGATGGCCGCACCCGACGAGATGCCGACCGGAATGCCTTCCAGCCGGGCGATGAGGCGGGCGTTGGCGAACGCATCGTCGTTGGAAACGCCGATGACCTCGTCATAGACCGAGGTGTCGAGCACCGCGGGCACGAAGCCGGCGCCGATGCCCTGAATCTTGTGCGGGCCCGGATTGCCGCCGGACAGCACCGGGCTGTCGGCCGGCTCCACCGCCACCATCCGCACCGAGGGCTTGCGCGCCTTCAGCACCTGACCGATGCCGGTGATGGTGCCGCCGGTGCCCACGCCCGCCACGACCGCATCGACGCCGCCGCTGGTGTCGTTCCAGATTTCCTCCGCGGTGGTGGCGCGGTGGATGGCCGGGTTGGCCGGGTTGGAGAACTGCTGCGGAATGACGGCATCGGGAATGGTCTTCACCAGTTCCTCGGCGCGGGCGACCGCCCCCTTCATGCCCTTGGCGGCTTCCGTCAGCTCAAGATCGGCCCCGAGCAGCTTCAGCATCTTGCGCCGCTCCACCGACATCGATTCCGGCATCACCAGAACGAGGCGATAGCCGCGCGCGGCCGCCGTGAAGGCCAGCGCAATGCCGGTGTTGCCGGAGGTCGGCTCCACCAGAACCGACTTGCCGGGCGTGATCCTGCCTTCCGCTTCCAGCGCATCGATCATCGCCACGCCGATGCGGTCCTTGACCGAGGCGATGGGGTTGAAGAACTCCAGCTTCGCCAGCAGCGTGGCGCCGACGCCCTGTTCCTTCGCCAGCTTGTCGAGGCGCACCAGCGGCGTGTCGCCCACGGTCTCGGTGATGGAATTATAGATGCGGCCGCGGCCGGGCTTCTTTTCCGCGCCCTGTCCCGTCTGTGCCATGTCTCTCGTCCTTCCGTCGGCTGGCTAAAATATAGCCGCTAAATAGACTATCTTCGACATTACACTCGCAACGGCGCACACGCGCAAGGGGCCGGCCGACCCGTCTTTGTCACACCCGCCCGGTCGAGCCGAAGCCGCCGGCGCCGCGTCCGCTGGCCGGCAATTCCGCCACTTCCACCAGAACGGGGGATGAAACGGGGGCGACCACCATCTGCGCGATCCGCTCGCCACGGCTGAGGATGACCGGCTCGACACCGAGATTGATGAGGATCACCTGTATCTCACCGCGATAATCGGCATCCACCGTGCCGGGCGAATTGAGCACCGTGATGCCATGCTTCACCGCCAGCCCGGAGCGCGGGCGCACCTGCGCCTCGAAACCTTCCGGCAGGGCAATGGCAAGCCCGGTCGGCACCAGCGCGCGGGCACCGGGCGCCAGCACCAGCGGCTGATCCTGCGGCAGCGCCGCGCGCAGATCCAGCCCCGCCGCACCGGATGTCGCCAGCGCCGGCAGCGCCAGCCCTTCGCCGTGCGGAAGGCGAAGAACGGAAATCTCAACCATGGACCGAACTCCGGGAAAGGCCCGCCCGCCCCGTCGCCGGCGGCGTGGAGAGGCAGGCAGACAGCATCTGTCGTCCGTTTCAGGCAGCGCCCGGGCCGCCCCGTGCCAGCCAGTCGGCGATGCGGGCAACGAGGCGCCCGGCAACCGCATCCTTGGCGGCGCGCGGCCACGCCTCGACGCCGGCGCGGGTGACAAGGTGCACCGTATTGAAGGCGCCACCCATGTTGCCGGTACCGGCCGAGACATCATTGGCGACGATCACATCGGCGCCCTTGCGCGCCAGCTTGGCGCCGGCATTGGCGATAAGATCGTCGGTTTCGGCAGCGAACCCCACCAGAAGCGCAGGCCGAAGGGCCGGATCGTGGCCGAGGGTGGCGAGGATATCCGGGTTTTCCACCAGTGCCAGAGCCGGCGGACGGCCGGAACCGTCCTTCTTGATCTTGCGATCGCCCTCGCTCGCCACCCGCCAGTCGGCGACCGCCGCGGTCATGATGGCCACATCGGCCGGCAGCGCGGCCTTGACCGCTGCCAGCATCTCGCGCGCGGTTTCCACCCGCACCACGCTGACACCGGGCGGGTCCGGCAGGGTGACCGGGCCGGCCACGAGCACCACCTGCGCCCCTTCGGCCGCCGCGGCCGCGGCAATGGCAAAGCCCTGCTGGCCAGACGACCGGTTGGCGATATAGCGCACCGGATCGATCGGCTCATGGGTGGGGCCGGCGGTGATCACCACCCGGCGGCCGGCAAGGCGACCGGGCGCGGGATTGAGGATCGCCTCGGCGGCCGCCACGATTTCCAGTGGCTCCGCCATGCGGCCGACACCGGATTCGCCGCGCTCGGCCATGGCACCGCTGTTGGGGCCGACGAAATGCCGGCCATCCCGCGCCAGCAGGGCGCGATTGCGTTGCGTGGCCGGATTATCCCACATGCGCGGGTTCATGGCGGGTGCCACCAGCACCGGGCGGTCGGTCGCCAGCAGGCAGGCGGTGGCGAGATCGTCGGCAAGGCCGGAGGCCATCTTCGCCATCAGGTCGGCGGTTGCCGGCGCCACGATGACGAGATCGGTCTCTCGCGCAAGGCGGATATGGCCAATGTCGTGCTCGGCGGTCAGGTCGAACAGATCGTCGAATACACGCTCGCCTGTCAGCGCGCCGAAGGCGAGCGGCGTCACGAACTCCTTCGCCGCGCGCGTCATCACGGCGCGCACGGCGATGCCGCGCTCCTTTAGGCGTCGCACGAGATCGAGCGACTTATAGGCTGCGATGCCGCCGCCGACGATAAGCAGCACCCGGCGGACGGGCGCCGCGGCCGCTTCGGTCACGATGCCGCCGCGAAGCTGCGCGGCGCCGCTGCCCGGACCCGGGCCGCGCCGTTGAGGATTTCATAAACCGCCAGCCCGCGCCGGATCTGGCCGTTCGGCTCGAAGCGGAACAGGCCGTCGACGCCGATGAAGCCGTCGCGGTTCGTCAGCACTGCCGGGGCGAACGGCTGCTGCGGCACGGCCCGCACGAGGCCGGCGGCAAGGGTGGCGCCGTCATAGGCCAGCGATGCCGTGCGCGGCGGAGCAGTACCGAACTTGGCGGTATAGCGGGCGGCAAAAAGCTCAAAGCCGGTCTTGTCGGGCGCCGCATACCAGCCGCCGGCAAAGGCCGGGTTGGAGCTGATGCGGGCATCGTCCCACTGGCCGGAGCCCAGAAGCTGCAGCCGGCCGCCGGACAATCCGCTCTGCGTCAGCGCGCCGGCAAGGGCCGCAGCGGCATCGCCGCCCTCGGGAATGAACAGCGAATCGATCTGCCCGGCGAGGGCCGCAACCGCCTGCATCTTCTGCGGCAGGTCGCTGCGGCCAGCGGAATAGCGCGCCACGGAAACCAGCGTGATACCGGAACGCCCGGCGACCTCGCGCAGGGCGGCTTCCGCCACCATGCCATAGGCCGAATCCGGCAACAGCGCCGCCATGGAGCGTTTACCCTGGCTGGCGGCATAGGTGACGATGCGCTCGACATCCTGCTGCGGCGGGAAGCTGAGCAGGTAGACGCCGGGTCCGGCCACCGACACATCGGTGGAGAAGCCGATCACCGGCAGGTTCGCCGGCCGCGCCACCGAGGCCGCCCCGGCAACCGCGGGTGAGAAAATGGGGCCGAGAATGAGCTGGGCGCCCTCGGCCATGGCCTGCTGCGCGGCCGCGCGCGCGCCCTGATCGGAGCCGCCGTCGTCCTTGACCAGCAGGCGGATGTTGCCTTGCGGAAAATCCGCCACCGCGAGCGCGGCGGCATTGCGGAACGACTGGCCGAGCGGGCTGGAAAGCGGCAGCAGCAGCGCCACCGGCACGTTGCCCGCGCCCAGCACCTCGCCCGTGGAGCGGGCCGGCGTGGCGGCGGCAACCGGCGCGGCCGGCTTGCTGCCGCTGGTGGTGCAGGCGGCCGCCAGAGCCGCCAGCCCAAGGCCGGCAACCGCACGGCGGGTCATTCCGCCCGCAGCCGCCGCATCCCCGGCGGTTTGCGCTTCGCAGCCGGCCTGTTCCGGCCCCAATTGGGCAGCACCATCAACGCGGGACACTGTCCGCTTCTCCCTGTTCGCCTGCACGGCCGCCAAACCGGCGCCGAAAATATCAAGGCCGGTGCGCCCGTGCGGTTTCTTTCATGGCGCCCTCCGGGCCACCGGCGGAACGCCGCCGGCCCCCGGCCGCACTCCAGTCTGCCTTCCCGGATCCCCCGTCCGCCGCCGTCCGTCAACCGGGAAATACCGCCCGGGCAAGCCGGGCCGGCCGTTCGCCGGCCGGTGTCACCTGCCTGCACATCCCGTCAGCCGTCCGGAGGCGCCCGCCCGCAGCAACGTCCGCCCTGAATACCATTCCGGCGCGCCATCTTGCAGTCACGCCGCCCGGAATTGTAAGGCTGGGCCGGACGATGTCAAAGCGTTCAGCGGCTTCATCACCATAAGGTTAAGCATTGCCGTTGCCGAATCCGCCGGCCGGCGACCCGTCCGCCCTTCCATTCCGCCCGGCAAGCCCGTTTTCCGCGAAGGCCGTTCTGCATGTCCGCGTCCGATTCTCCCGCCGCCGCTCCCGCCCGCGGCTTTACCATCGCCGGTCGCGGCTTCAACGCGCCCGCCCTGCCCGGCGCGCTCTATGTGGTGGCGACACCCATCGGCAACCTCGGCGACATCACCCTGCGCGCGCTTGAGACGCTGGCCGCAGCCGATATCATTGCCTGCGAGGATACCCGCACCACCCATGTGCTGACAGACCGCTACGGCATCCGCGCCCGGCTGGTGCCCTATCACGAGCACAACGCCCGCCAGATGCGGCCGCGGATTCTGGAGGCGCTGGCCGCCGGGCAGGTGGTGGCACTGGTCAGCGATGCCGGCACGCCGCTGGTCTCCGATCCCGGTTATCGGCTGGTGGTCGAGGCAGCCGAACAGGGCTTCACCGTGGTGCCGCTGCCGGGAGCCTCGGCCCTGCTTTCGGCGCTGGTCACGGCGGCCCTGCCAACCGATGCCTTCCTGTTCGCCGGCTTCTTGCCGCCGAAATCGGCCGGGCGAAGGCGGCGCCTCGGCGAACTGGCGACCACGCCAGCCACGCTGGTATTTTACGAATCGCCCCGCCGCCTCGGCGCCTGTCTGGCCGACATGGTGACGGAACTGGGTGCCGACCGACCCGCCGCCGTGGCCCGCGAACTGACCAAGCTGCACGAGACGGTCGTACGCGGCACGCTGGCCACGCTGGCGGAAGCCTTCGCGGGCGACCCGCCGCGCGGCGAGATCGTCATCGTCACCGGGCCGCCCACGGCGGGGACGGCCGACGAGGACGACATCGATGCGCTGCTCACGGAAGCCCTCGGGCGTCTTGCACCCGGCGCGGCGGCAACGGAAGTCGCCCACACCACCGGCGCAAGCCGCCGCGATCTCTATCGGCGCGCCATGGCGCTGAAGGCGGGCGCGGCGGCGGAAGGCAGCGGGCCGGAGGACGAAGACGAGCACGACGGGGACGACAGCACGGACCCCGCCCCGTGACCGCCGCCCCCGGCGGCGGCGATGACGGCGCCCGCCAGCGCGCCGCCTATCGGCGCGGGCTCTCGGCCGAGGAGAAGGCCGCCGCGTGGCTCCGGCTGTTCGGCTACAGCATCCTGCACCAGCGCTACCGCACCGCCGGCGGCGAAATCGACATCATCGCCCGGCGCGGCAGCACGGTCGCCTTTGTCGAGGTCAAGGCCCGCCCGGATCTGGACGCCGCGCTGGAGGCCGTCGCCCCCCGCACCCGTCGCCGCATGGAAGCCGCGGTC